>JAAVXK010000046.1 GCA_022790615.1 Lachnospiraceae bacterium | reverse complement strand
GAAACTGACGGTACAAAATTATCTTATGCTATAACTGGAGCATGCGATTCAAAGACAGATTGGTCAAAGGTTGATACCAGCAAAGTTGATGTTAACATGGTATGGACTATCAAAGACCCTACTGCTGCTGACGTTGCTCCAACCATGGCTGTAACAACTGGAACATATTCAAAAGCAGACGGCGCTGAATTCGCAATTGACTTCGGAAAAGGTACTCTTGCTGCTACCGATGTAAAATCCGTTACAATAGGCGGAGCTGCTGACAGCGTTACAGGCGAGTACAAAGGTACTGCAACAGCTGATGCTGCTGCAGGCAAAGTTACAGTAACTGGCGGTTCTTGGGCTTCTGCTGCTAATGGTTCAAAGAAATATATGAAAATAACAATGAATGATAAAGCTACTACTGCATTCGTAGTAGAACTTACTATTGCAGACTAATTTCAAAACAGAATAATAGAAATTTATTCAAATATAGAAGGCACATTCGCAAATGTGCCTTCTATTATTATTTATCTATTTATTTTTATATATCTATTCTATTTTCAACCATTTTCTTTTCATTCTGTCAAGTTCTTCCAAGGAATAAAAATGACGTACCTTTTCACAGTTATAATAATTCATTACATATTCTTCATCAATTGATACATTTCTTTTAAATTCATCATACATATACTTATATTTTTTTTCATGTGCATCGTTAGCCATTACAAAACTAAAATTATCTGTCTCCAAATAATCTTTTAATGCGTCTTCCAAACAGTTTAATTTCTCACACTTATATAGGAATATTTCTATTTTATCAGTCGATATAACACTATACCCTTTATCTTTATTAAATGTATGCTCGTAGATATCGATTCCAAAATTCACCTTTAATTCCCTGTCAAACCAGTCAAATTCATTACCTGACAACACAATTCCCTGAATAAATCCTGGTTTTTCATATAGTTCATGGAAGCCTTCATATATACCTTCCCTTAATATATCTTTCTTGCAAGCAAGCAGCCATCTGGACATAATCTGAAAATATGCCGAAATATCCCTGCTCACTGGTTCTCTGACACCTGTAATAATTTTAATCTTTCTTCCACACCTTATCGACCCCTGCAATAACTCCTTTTCGCATTTGAATGTGTGGAAATGGGTGGATTTTATACCTTGTGTATTCAAAGTTTTAAATATAGTACTCGAAGCGACCTTACCGGGTTGATATATCAAAACAGCATTTTCACCCGCCATTGAATTACATGCTTCATATGAACTCATAACATCTCTATGCTCCACATGTTTCATTAACCCTTTCTGCCAGCTCAATGTTTTCATCTTATGCCTTTTGGCAAATTCGGAATTAAACAATGAACAGTCGTCATGTAATGCTATGCCAAGGCCTACAGCATACATAGTTGAAACTAAATTAGGCCTAATCTGATATTTTTCCATGACAGACAATATATCATCAATAACAGCATTATTTTCAACTGTAATAATAACCATGACGTTCTGTAGTTCGCATATTTCACCTAATTCCATCGGAGAATATATATCAATACCTAAATATGTAGTTCCCCATCTCATTATATTAGAATCGCAGAATCCTATTATTTCAATTCCCGAATCACGCATATAGTCACATACTATTTTTCCATAATTCCCTGCGCCATATAATACTATTTTGTTCTCGAACATAACTTCAACGTTATCAACTACCATTATTTCATTTAGTTCAATTTTATTCATTTATTACCTCCATGTATTTACATATTAGTCACTGCGTCTAATATGCTTTTTCCAATTGTATCATTTTTTGTTTTTTCATATATACAGCCAGTTTTCTGTAAAGCAAATTCAGCTTCATTATCACGCTCATTCTTCAGCCATTCAAGCATATCGCCAAATTGTAGGTCAGCAGACTCATATACTGTTCCTTCTATTTTCTCTGTATCTTTACATAGCGTTGTGTCAAATCTCAAATCAAACTCTGCACGGTAATCAGCTATATCACTGAAATCTATTGCAAACTCAGATATTATATTGCTATTCTTTTCTTCATTGTTGTCCACTCTGTATATACTTATCTTTTGTCCCTTACTTTCATAATATAGAAGCAGTTGACTATCAAGTTGTTCAATAATATTATTATCATATATACAGAACGTATCTGAAATCTGACCTGAAAACTTATCGAGAACAACGCCCTTTCCGCTTTCATTCGGCATAAGAAGTACGTTATTACCAAGAGTAATAATTTTGGCTTTTGAATTACCATAGTCAACACAATTGCTAACATTTTTAAAAAATTCCATTTTATGATTACATATATCAAATGTTACTAATGATAAAACGTCATTTTCTCTATAGAACAGATGAATCCGTTTGTCCTTCTCATCTGCACACATCCACCATAACATTCCTTTATTAGCTCGATATATTCTCTCAACCTGCATAGTATCTGTAAAAAGACTACATATAACATCTTCTTCTGACGTAGCCGCCACAAAGTATATCCTTGAATCAACAATACAGGCGCTTTTAATTCTAATATGCATAAAATCTATATTATCTTTTTGCATATGATATTGAATTGTTTTTTTCCACTCAGTATAAACAGTATACCTATCCTCATCTATTTCATATTTCAATATATAATCACCTTTAAATGGAAGTAACACTAACATATTATTACAGCTCAAAAAAGAAGAAGAAGATACATACTTTCCACTATATCCTTTAGTTGAACATATTATATCCTTACAAATTAATCTAAGATATTGTTTATTTATTTTTTTTTCAGATATGTTATAACATATAAAATAATCCATATAAGGCGATACAATATATAGCATACCGCCAATGCAACGCATTGTACACAATTGTGGTTTAAACCATTCAAAGTCATCTGGAAGAAATATTTCAACAAAGCATTTTTGCATACATAAGTCAATTTTCATTAATGCCTTTGTCTGAAGTTCAACAAAATACAATATATTGTTATCAAGACATGATTTTGTGAATAAATCAAGACTAAACTTATTAATAATACTTTCAATACTATATTTTTCAGACATTAACCATCCTCCACATCACGACTGATTTGCAATTCATTAATTTTATCTTCTAATTGTATAATGCGATTGTTCATTTTTAAGAAAGTTGATGTGAATATCTTAATTGTCTCGTCTAGTATATGTTCCACAAACACATCATTCGCCGCATTATCACACGCATTATAATTTTGATAAAACAGCTTTCCATCCTCTCTGCCAAGGTATTCTCTTGCTATCTGTTCATTCGATTTTTCAAACTGCTTCATAAAATCACTTCGCTCTTCTGCTGACAGCATACTTTTGAAATGTACAGGCGAATTGCTTATAGCGCTTTCTATACCGTCAATCATTAAAGTCTCATAAAAGCAATCGTTTAGTTCCTTTATAGTAGCAATTCCAGACTTATTCATCCTACGCTTTAGCTCCAGAGCATCATTACTCATAGATGGATTATAATTCTTTTCCGGCATTTTATATGCTTTGTCCGGTGTAAGTCCTAGCAAATACAGAAAGTCGTCAATAATGCTGTTATTTCTAAACTGCCCCTTTTCATATGGTCTTATAATAATGTTGTTCTTTCCAATAACGTCAGCCATATCGTTTAATATAGAAAGATAATTCAATGTTTCTTTCACTTCACCCAAACTTGCACTATTACAGTCAAAAACTTCGTGTATTGAATCTGTAAACTGCAGAACCCTTACATATTCCCGGTATTGCGCTTCAAGATAGTCATCCTGCCTTCTCAAATATACAATAACACGAATATCTATATCGCATATATCTTTAAGCCATCTTAGAAAAGCAGATTTATCTTTTGTCTCAATCCATATACATTCTGTAGATAATAAGACGTTATCGTATTTCTCAAATATATCTTCTATTATCTCCTTCTTATGCTCGTCATCCATGGCAACACGCTCTATCCATCCAAAATTGCCAAATGTACTTTCCTTTCCTCCATCTAGCAGAGAGTCATACTCCGGCCATAGGGGATAATATATACCTTTATTCTCAAGAACTTCTCTGTTATTGCTGAAAAAATGCTGTAATGTTGACGTACCTGTTTTTGGTGTTCCTATATGTAAATATAATTTTTTCATACGATACTCTTTCTATTATAAGTTTTTAACTACAAAACGAACGCTACATAGTTTTAACTGGATATTCAGTCTAATATACCAGCCCTTATGCGTTCCGCACTCAACCCATAGTACTCCATCTTATCCTCATATGTCCCGTAATTTCTGAATATCTCCCTTGGAAATCCTACATGCTTAATCTGCACGCTCCGTCCATCTAAGGCGTCAATTATGTCATAGTCAAGCGTTCCCGAATAATGCGGCTCGCACACAACAACCTTTCCGCCGTTATACTCTTCCCTCAGCGTATCCGCATCGAACGGAGCCAGTGTTGTGTAATATAACACTGTCACATCCAAATCACTGCACGCCTCCATAACCATGTCAAGCATTACCGATGCGGCGATTACGGTTGCGCCGCCGCCTCTTTTTATTACGTTCGCCTTCCCAAGAGTTACGTCTATATCATGTTTCTTATTCGGATGGTCGCTTACCCTGAAAAAAGTCGGCTTCCCATCGCGGTACGACTGATTAAAAAGGCTTATAAACTCGTTCGCAGTTCCCGGCGTCACAACCTCAACGCCAGGAATCATTTTCAGTACCCCGGCGTCCTCCGCACAGTAATGCGAATAACCGTATTTGGGGTAGTCTATAGCCGCCCCCGTGCCGATAACATTAACACCAAGCCCCTGATACGCAAAGTCAAGCTTAATCTGTTCCAATGTTCTCTCAATCAGGTATGGCTGGATTCCGAATATTGTCGGAACGAATCCACCCGCAGCAAGCCCCGCAGCAATTCCAAACATTCCATCCTCATATATTCCGACATTCGTTGCGCGTTCAGGATATTTTGCAAGTAAATCCCTGATTGCCCACATTCCGATATCTACTGTAAAATATACCGTGTCTTCTTCCTCACGTATCATTCTGTCGACACGGCTAAGAAACGCTCTTCTCAAAATTCCTGCACCTCCCTGCACAACATCACAAGCTCATTATCATCCGGCGCCTTGTGAAACCATACATCATTCTCGGTCAGCGTTCTGCTGCCATAACCTCTAACGGTACTTGCGATAACCGCTTTCGGCCTGCCATTCCTTTCAAATCCGCTGAATGCGTTTTCAAGCTCCAAAAGGTCGTGTCCATCCGCCCTATGTACATCAAAACCAAAACTCTCAAGCTTAACCTTCATATCTCCCATATCAATCATCGCGCCGACCGAATGATTGTCGTCAATAATGACACACAGATTATCTAATTTCTTCGCCGATGCAAAGAGGCACGTCTCCCACATCGTTCCCTCACAGAATTCACCGTCGCCGGTCAGTACATACACCATCGAGCCATTCTTCTTTAGCTTTGCCGCATACGCAAGCCCCGCAGCAAACGGAAGACCATGCCCGAGCGAGCCCGCGCAGTTCTCAATACCGCCCTCCGGAAACTTTGTTAAGTCCGTCTGAATACAGTATCTTGAATGAAAGCTGCCCATATCCTGAAAATCAGCCATATCAAACATTCCCTTTTCAATCAGCACCGCATACAAAGCAAGCGTAGCCTGCCCCTTACTTATGACAAATCTGTCCCTTGCGTCGTCTTTGGCAGTCTCCTTTGACCAGTTCATAATCTTATCGTATAGACACCATATGGTATCCATACATGAAAAAGCGCTCTGCAGATTACCGTCCTGACATATGTTTGATAGTTTCAGACAGGTCTGCCTCAAAGCCTTAAGTTTTGCATCCATTATATTACCGCCTTTTTATTATATTACAATATCCCTTGTACATATATAATTGCCACACTTTCGTATTGCGTCATAATATTCACATTTTGAACATGGAATATCAGCTATATTATCACATTCTGCACTTTTATTCATTAACATTTTCTTTGCTGCCATGTACCTGCTATCACGCAGCGCCTCCCTTAACCCAACTTCAAATACATTGATGCCAAAGTCATATTGATAATTCGTGCAACAGCCAAAAAGTCTGCCATCCCAATTGATTCTGGGCTCCAAATAAATCTGTCTGCACAAATGATTTCCAAATACCTCCGTGTCATGATGCTGTTCCGGCGATTCGTTTCTGCGAAAATCAATACCTGTTTCCCACAGAAGCATCTCGGGATGCTGCGGAACAAAACCAGGCTCCCATGTCTGTTTGAAACATATTTTCATGTCTAATTCATATGCAAGAAATTTTGCCTCCGCCGCTTCAAGCTCATTATGGTTCATAACAACAAACTGCCACCTGAGTTCCGGCCACTGTTTCCTGTACAGGTGCTTATAATAATTAATTTTCCTAATATTTCGTATTACCCTGTTGTAGTCTCCGTTTCGTCTGTAATACGCATATGTCTCCTGTTTTGTTCCATCCAGAGAAACCGTCAAACCTCTAAATTCGCAAAGCACTAGGGTTTCCAACATATCATCTGATACATCATTCAGGTTTACGCCATTCCAGGCTGTTAGCTGTACTCCATTTATATACGCATATTCTATTATCTTTTTTAATTCCGGATTTAAAAATATTTCACCGTTATTAGACAATTCAATTATTTTAATTTGCGGATTTGAATCAATAAAACATTTAAAATCATCATATTTTAAATATCCGTTTCCAACCCCGCCAAAATTATTAAGCCGCATATAGCATGCTTTACAGTTAAGTTGACAGCTCGTACATGCATCTATGGCTACTGCTTTCGGAAGAATATCTGCGTTCATAGTACGGTCTGCCAAAAATTCATCAATATATTGAATCTTCTCCTCGGAAATAGAATACTTCTCCATTAAATTATTCTTTATTTCATTATAATAGGCGCTGCTTGTAATAACTATCTTTTCAAACTCTAACTCTTGAACCTTATCCGTAGGCAGGACTTCTATTCCTAAGTAACTCTTTCCCCAATTTTCAGGCTCTGAATCCATAAATGCAGAAATATACTCTGACAACTCCCTTTTCTTATCTAACTGCAATCGGAAATACATTATTATTCCATAAATTATATATTTTTTCATTTGCATGTATCCGCCTTTTTCAATATATCCAAACGACTCTTAAACCATGGCATAGACACCATCGGGTTATCAAATATCGGGTCCTTCAAATATTCAGCCAACTCCGGCTTCAAAATCCCCTCCTGAGTCGCCATACTCATTTTGTCAAATTCCTCCTGAGGGTACAACCAATTCATAATATGTATAAACTGTACATTATCAACGCCCCATCTTTGAGAAAGTAATATCAAATCTTTCATCTGAAGATAATTCTCCCTTTGTACAACAAAATTAATCTGCCAATATGCCAGATTGCCACATTTTTTCTGACGACTTAACATTTCAAGATTTTTCATTAATATTTCAAACTTCGCGCCCGGCCGCAGCTTTTCATACGTCTCCTTCCGGACTCCGTCAACTGAAATTATTGCTGAGATACTTTTATAGTTTTCCATCAGCCGAAAAAATTCCTTTTCATTAAATAAAATTCCATTCGACAAAACGGTAATATGATTTCTTTTTTCCGTATTATTATGGAATAATACCTTTCTGTATACTTTACTGTAAAATACTTCGCCATGTCCGGCTAATGTAAGTTCCGGCGTTTTTTCCAACCAACCTGATTGAATTAATTTTTCTGCACGTACTCTCCTGCTTTGATACTGTCTCCCATAATTAATATACTTTGGCTCAACACGGCATGACGGACATTGCAAATTACATACATCATCCATTTCCAAAAAAACATGCGGAGGAACCGCAGTTTTTTCAGGCTCCATCCTTCTCTCAACATTTATATTTTCTTTTCTGTCCGGATTCATAATATCACAGACTTTTTCCTTACAAAAACAATATGTATTATTCAATATGGATAATCTAAAAATCTTCGCAGACGCCGATTGCCAAATATTCTGATATGGTTCATAACTGTAATTGCCAAATACAGAAAACTGCCAATCCACATACGCAGGACAGGAACATCCTATTGCATGTCCGTCCAAACGAAGATGTATCATATTAAATGGCGTCTGGCAAAAAGGCTGTCCCTCAATCGGCGTAGCATATACTACCTTTCGCATCATTTCCGATGGTAACGCATATGTGCGCTTGTAAATCAAATGATAGGATACAAAATCCTCAATTTCACGCAACCCTTTCTCCGACAGATACTCATATATTTCATGATAATAATCATGTGTCATAACAACCACATAATAATCCTGCCAAACATTTTCTAACTCGCTTGGATGAAATATTTCAACTCCGTTAAACATTTTACCTGATTTATTTTCATCATTATCTATAAAAATATCAGGCGTAATGTTTGATTTGCCTATTTTATCTGTAACATAAACCATCCTGCATTCTGCCCCGGTTCCCCAAAATGCAATCTTTCTTCCATGTGCGTAATCCTCCGGGTCAAAATCAAGCGTGGTAAATAATTCGTCCGCAAAAACAAAATCTTTACCCCAAAGGTAACCTTCATCTTCCAACCGGTTCCAATCCCTCGTTTCATTGGTGCTTTTCAATACATTCAAATCACAAACTACAATTAAAATATTGTCCAAATCCATATTTTTTAGTTCAAAGGTTCTATATACAGGAAGTTCTTTATAGTATTCTCCATCAAAATCATCCGAAATATAGAATTTGGGCTTTAACGTGTCAAAAACATATTGAAAGTCTTCCTGAAATTTTCCGATTCCGCAGATAACAATCTCTCTTCCTTTAAGTATTTTTGTAAGTCTGCTCATATTCTTCTTCTCCCCATATCATCTTATTGGTCATATCATATCCCTACAGAGACTGCCCTCCGTCTACAGGTATAACCGCGCCGTTTATATACCCCGCGTCGTCAGAAACTAAAAAGTTGGCAACCTTTGCAACCTCCTCCGCCGTTCCGACCCTGTGCATCGGTATAATATCGTGGAATCTTGAAAAATCTCTGTTAACAAATATCGGTGTATCAATCACTCCCGGACAGATACAGTTTGCGCGAACGTCCGCGCCATATACTTTTGCTATCATTCTCGTAAATTGTATCACAGCCGCTTTGGACGCACTGTACGCATATGTTTTTCCGCTTGCAAAAGACTGCATTCCGGCCACGGAAGCGTTGTTCAGAATCACACCCTTTGTAATCTGCAAAAAAGGTATCGCATGTTTCGTCATCCTGACAACACCTGAAGCGTTTATATCCATTATAGTATCCCAGTCAGACATCTCCATCTCCTCCAATGAGGGGGTGACTGGGAATATACCCGCATTGTTGAACAAAATGTCTATTTTTTTATATCGTTCATTCACAAATACTATTAAGTCCATAACTTCTGTTTCGTTAGAAACGTCCGCATGAAAATAGACTGCGTTCCCGTTATTCCCTACTATATCTGCCGCTATTTTTTCTCCTCTTTCGTTGTTACGGCCCGCAATAACGACAGTGGCCCCAGCCTTGGCAAATCTCTTAGCGCTCGCCTCACCCATACCTGACGTTCCTCCGGTAATAATGGCAACCTTTCCATCCAATCGGTTCATATGTAGTCCCCCTCTTTACGCATACAGCTTTTTGCATACACAGTTATATTTTTCATTAATATACGGCTTTACATGTTCATTTTACACTTAACTATCATTTTAACTCTATTCACAATTTCTTCAACGGTAAGCGAATATTGTTCACGCAAATATGCTTCATTTCCTACCTGTCCAAACGTATCGTTCACACCTATACGCGCTACAGGCACGGGATATGTTTCAGACACGGTCTCAGCCACCGTGCTTCCAAGCCCTCCCGTTATACTGTGGTTTTCTACCGTAACGATTGCCTTTGTTTTTCTGGCAACCCTTTCAATAAGTTGAGTATCTAACGGTTTCACGGTTACGGGGTCTATTACGCTCACCTTGATACTCATTTCCTGCAAAACTTGTGCCGCCTGCAGTGCGCTCGAGACCATAATACCAGACGCTATAACAGCAGCGTCTTCGCCTTCGCGGAGTATCTTGCCTTTCCCAATCTCAAAAACAGTTTCTTGCGCATAGATATCAGGGAGGCCCCTTCTTGGAGTCCTGAAATAAGTAACGCCTTTCCTATCCTTAGTCTTTTTAAGCAGCTGACAAAACATTCCGGCGTCGCTTATATCTATAACACAGGAGTCAGGAATCGTTCTCATCAACGCCATGTCTTCAAATGTCATATGCGTTCCGCCGTTGTCGGTTGCACATATTCCGGGCTCACTTCCTATAATGCGCACGCTCTTGCGCGCATATCCTACCGTTACATATATCTGGTCAAAGCACCTTCTGACCGCAAACGGCGCAAATGAATGAATATACGGCTTCAACCCCACCAGATTCATGCCTCCTGCAACCCCGACCATATTGGCTTCCTGTATTCCGGTATTAAACACATTTTCAGGGTACTTCTCCCACAAATCTTTCGTGCGCATGGATGCCATCAAATCAGCATCAATATAAACAACCTTAGAATCTTCCTGAAACAATTCCTCCATCGTCTCCGAAAAAACTTCAAATATTTCTTTTACCGGCTTCTCTCCGGTGTATATAATATGTTCCATATAAATGCCTTTCTGTGTCGATAAATCCCATACATTAATCAATTAATTTTTCAAACATATTCCCTGCACATATGTAGTTATTGTTTCTATTAATCGATGCATAATATGCACATTTTGCGCATGGTACATCCTCTATATCTGTACTGTCCACACTCATATTCATCAACATTTTCTTTGCAGCCAGATACTTACTGCTGCGAAGCGCCTCTTTAAGACCGACTTCAAAAACATTAACTCCAAAATCATGTTGGTAATTAGCACAGCATCCAAGCAGTCTGCCATCCCAATTAATTCTTGGAGACAGATACATCTGCCTGCACAATTGATTTCCAAATATTTGAGTATCATGATGTTTTTCTGCAGATTCATTTCTGCAAAAATCAATACCCGTTTCACGCAAAAGCATCTCGGGGTGCAAAGGAACAAAACCTTCGTCCCATGTCTGTTTAAAACGCATTTCCATATCTAATTCATGTGCAAGAAACTTCGCCTCTGCTACTTCAAGCTCATTATGATTCATGACAATAAACTGCCACCGAAGTTCCGGCCACTGTTTCTGATACCTATGCTTATAATAATTAATTTTTCTGATATTACGTATCACTGTGTCATAGTTTCCATTCTGCCTGTAAAACTCATACGTCTTCTGATTGGTTCCATCAAGTGAAACTGCCATTCCCCTGAATTCACATAAAACAAGGGTTTCTAACATATCGTCCGAAACCGAATTCAGATTAACGCCGTTCCAAGCTGTCAACTGCACTCCTTTTAACCAGGCATATTCAACTATTTTCTTCAGGTCAGGATTCAAAAAAATTTCTCCATTATTGGACAATTCAATTGACTTAATCTGTGGATTTAAATCAACCAGACGTTTAAAATCATCATATTTTAAATATCCGTTTCCAACGCCGCCCCAGTTATTCTTTCTCATATAGCAGGATGTGCAGTTAAGCTGACAGCTCGTACATGCCTCTAACGATACTTCCTCCGGCAAAAAATCCGCGTTCACTATACGTTCCGCAATAAATGCATCAATATATTGAATCTTTTCTGCGTCAACAGAATATTGTTCTACAAGACTTGTCTTTATTTCATTATAATAGGCTTCACTTGTAATAACTATCTTTTCATAATCTATCTCTTTCACTTGTTCAGGAGGTAATACCTGTATGCCAAAAAACGTTTTACCCCAATTTTCGGAGTTAGAGTCCATAAATGCCGAAATATATTGTAATAATTCCTTTCTCTCATCCAACCGTAATCGAAAATGTGCTCCTGTCCCATAAAAAATACACTTCTTCATTTACAATCTTCCTCCTTTTCCAGCATATTCATCCTGCTCTTAAACCATGGCATGGCAACTAACGGCTTGTCAAATATCGGGTCTTTCAAATATTCGACTAACTCTGGCTTCAGCGCGCCATCCTGCGTTGACATACTCATTTTGTCAAATTCCTCCTGCGGATACAGCCAATTCATGATATGAATAAACTGCACCTTATCCACTCCCCATTCTTCCGCCAAATTAATAATTTCTTTCATTTGGAGATAATTCTCCCTCTGAACAACAAAGTTAAGCTGCCAATAATTTAAGTTCCCACATTTTTTTTGTCTGCTGAGCATCTTAAGATTTCTCATCAATATATCAAAATTCGCACCGGGACGTAGCTTTTCATATGTTTCTTTCCGGGTTCCGTCTACCGAGATGATTGCCGATATACTTTTGTAATTCTCCATAAGGTGAAGGAACTCATTCTCGTTAAACAAAATACCATTAGATAAAATTGTAATATGATTTCTTTTTTCCGAATTTTCATGGAATAATAAGCTTCTGTATATCTTACTGTAAAACACTTCTCCATGTCCGGCTATTGTTATTGCAGGCGCCTTTTCAAGCCAGCCTGACTGAACTAATTTTTCAGCCCGCACCCTCCTCATCTGATATTCTTTTCCATATTCAATATATTTCGGCTCTACACGGCACGACGGGCATCTCAAATTACACACGTCGTCCATCTCTGAAAACACATGTGTGGGAATCTCAGTATCTTTTGGAACCGCCCTTCTCGCAACATTTATATTTTCCTTTCTTTCCGGCTTCATAATATCACAAACTTTTTCCAGACAAAAACAATACGTATTATTCAAAATTGATAACCGAAATATTTTAGCAGATGCAGATTGCCATATCCTCTCATATGGTTCATAATTATAATTTCCAAATGCAGAAAACCACTTATCACTATACTCGGGACATGTACATCCTATCGCATGTCCATCCAAGCGAAGATGTATCATATTAAACGGAGTCTTACAAAAAGGCTGTCCTTCAATTGGAGAGGCGTATACTGTTTTTCGCATCATTTCTGACGGCAGGGCATATGTACGGTCATATATCAGATGATAGGATACAAAGTCATCAATTTCATGCAGACCTCTCACTGAAAGATACTCGTATACTTCATGATAATAGTCGTTTGTCATGACGACTACATAATATTCATGCCAGAGATTCTCTAACTTAGAGGGATGGAGGATTTCAACCCCGTTAAACAATTTACCACATTTACTTTCATCCATATCTACAAAAACATCCGGTCTGAGGTTTGTCGTTTCTATTTTGTTTGTAATATATAATTTCCTGCTTTCGGCGCCGGTACCCCAAATTGCAATTTTTCTGCCGTTTGCCGTTTCCTTCCAGTCAAAATCAAGCGTTTGGAATAACTCGTCCGCAAATATATAATCTTTTCCCCAATTATAACCTTCGTCTTCAAGACGGTTCCAGTCCCTTTTTTCACAACCGCTTTTGACTACAGTCAAATCACAGACAACTATTAAAACATTATTCAAATCCGCTTCTTTCAATTCATATGTCCTGTACACCGGAAGTTCTTTATAAAGCTTTCCCGCAAAATCATCCGAGATATAGAATTTAGGTTTTAATGTATCAAAAACATATTCAAAATCTTCCTGAAATTTTCCGATTCCGCAGATTGCAATCTCTCTGCCTTTAAGTATTTTAGTAAGTCTGCTCATATTATTCTTCTCCTATATAATATATTTAATTACATATTTCTTTGTCTAACCTCTCCCGAATAAACGATAATTCATCCAGACATTCTTTCATCAGATTTTCAGGCAGCCCTATACAGTGATTATTCTCTATCTTTTCAATACATGAAATACCGGCTCCTTTTACCGTATCAAGCAACAGCATAGTAGGTCTGCCATTTTTCACTTCCAAAGCTTTATAAATGTTTTGACGAATCTCTTCAATATCATGTCCGTTTACCTTACGGCTGTTCCATCCAAACGCATGATATTTCATTACCAAATCTCCTAACTGCATTACTTCTTCATTCCGACCGTCTATCTGTTTTTTGTTCCAGTCAAGAAACATTATAAGATTGTCGAGATTATAGTTAGCGGCATAAGCAGCCGCTTCCCAAATCTGTCCCTCGTCATTTTCCCCGTCTCCGGTAATACAAAACACGTTTTGACCTCTGCCCTGCACTTTTAACCCGTGTGCGATTCCGCAGGCAATAGACAGCCCTTGTCCAAGCGAACCGGTCGTAGCGTCGATTCCCGGCACCTTACGGTCGCTATGACCCGGAAGATTCGTCCCCGGACGGTTTAACTCGTCTAACCATTCCGGTGGAAAAAAGCCTTTAAGCGCTAACGCCGAGTAAAGAGCGGGAGCCGCGTGTCCTTTGGAACAGACAATATAATCCCTCTCCTCCCAGTCCGGATTTTTTGAATCATATTTCATTACGTCGCCATACAGTACGGCAATCAAATCACAGATAGAAAGACTTCCTCCAATATGTCCCCCGCCCTTTTTACCGATGGCATATACCACGTTCCTTCGTATATCGTTTGCAAACAATGAAATTTCTGTATTATTCATAACATTTCCCCTGATATCTTTGCGCTAACGCATCTGAATATAAAACCTTGTCATCCGCTGTCATACTCTGAAAAGCTTTTTTCATTTGAATGGCGGAAAGTTTATTATTATAATAGGCTGCGTAGTTAGGATTCGCCCCAAACGACGCCGAAACCATGTAAGGCATACTGCTTCCCCATTCGTATTTCTTTTTGAACTCTTTTAAATAATTATCATATATTTCAAGCATCGGCTCTATGTCATAATTGCAGCCGTGCACTTCATTCAGATATCTTGTTATCAGCTCGAGATTGAGATTCCCTGCTCCACGGCCAATTCCATAAACGCTGGCGTCAAGAATTATATTTCTGTCGTAGCGCCGCTCAACAATCTTTTCGGCAGTACTGAACGCCTGCATCATATTATTGTGTCCGTGAAACCCAATAGAAATATCTTTCCGAAGCAGCCTGTCAGCCATATCCATATAATGCAGCACCTGATTCGAATACATGGTTCCCCAACTGTCTACAACGTAGATTGCCATCGGAGACAGCGCACTGAACATCTCAACCATATTTCTGAATTCCAAATCACTATACTGGTCGGTACGGTTTGGCTGTATACATAGTTTATAACCTTTATTAACGATTCCCCTGCAATAATCATAACTTTCCTGCAGCGCGTCAACTGTTTTTCCATTTATTTTTTTTGTTTTCCACACTATAACCCTTATGATATCTGTATCATTCGCGCCGGCAGGTTCAATCATTTCAAGGGGTATAGGCCGGGAAATCTCCGCCATCACAGCCAGTTTCATATTATTATTCCTGTCAATTCCACTGCAAAGCTCTTTGACCTGCCGCATGGAATTGAATACGACACGGTCGGATATATAAGGTTCATCCCGCAAAAAACCTACTTCCAGAATATCCACGTTCGTCCTGCAGAGTTTATGTAAGATATCGCTTATAGCTTTACCTCCAAACGACCAGTCATTCACGTAACCGCCGTCCCGCAGTGTGCAATCCAGTATACTTATATTCTCCATCGGAAAACTCTCCTTATATTCTCAAGATATATATCCGCCCTTACCGTTAATCGAAATATACTTTGCCCCGCAATCATTCTTGATAGTCTCAGCCATACCCCGTTCATAATCAGGATTGGTCGTTGCAAGGACAAATACGCTGTCTTTCCTGTCTTCTATCTTATCAAACTGCATAATAGGATATCCCATATAATAATTCGGAGCGCCGTCAACACAGCTTACTGCAAATCCGGCAATTGGTACTGCACGCTCTCCTGACGTAAGCTTCTCCAATAACATTTTACCGATTTTCCCTGCCCCAAACAGATATATTTTGTTATCTTTATATTGATTTAATTCATTCTCCAAATCACAAAGGGCTTCTTCAACATAGGATTCAAATACTTTTTCCCCTTCTACCTGACGTTTCATGGCGAGCGTCGGGAATGACACAGCCTCCTGCTTTTCCTCAAATCCCCAGTTGAAAACTCTGGGGTCGCGGCATAAAGGATGTTCAAGAATCTCAAGGTATTCCTGATAATACGGATGGCATGGATTCAACACGTTCTTATACAATACCTCATCTTCATTCATGCCAAACCACTGGAATATCGGCCTAAGGACAATATCATCCGCATCATAATCTATACATCTCCTGATAAACTCAGGAATCTGTCTGAAATTGCTGTCCTGAATTACCATGATCATTCGTATTCTTGCTATCGCACCCTGATGCTTTAGTTCGGTAATGAATTCCATGCTTTCTTCAAATCTTGCCAAATCATCTTTTCCTGCAAGGTATTTGTATGTCTCCCTGTCAAAACTGTTAGGCGTTACAGAAACCGTAATATTTTTCCCCGCAAGGTTTTTAATTTTATCCCAGCTCTTCTTAAACAGAACGCCGTTCGTCTCAATAAAAATGGAAAAATCAGGATTTTTAGGTTCAAGACGCGACAACATATCTACAATTTCAGTAGATACAAAAAGGTCTCCGATTCCATTCGTCGCTATACCTTTTACATTACTGAGATAAGGTTCAATATTTTTTGTTATAATATCGAGATTATCCCGATATTCTTTGTCCGGAACAAAGAAGCCGTGTCTGCACGACGGACATGCGTGATTGCATCTCTCATCATATGCCAGACTTATCTGAACCGGAAGGTCCGGCATTTCATCATACATTCTCTGTAATTCCTCCGGCTCAATTTCAAGGGTAGTACTATTTTGGATACAATCCGGACAATATCTCTCGCTGCACCCAAGCAACTCCCCTCTCAAAAACGCCTGCCTGACTTCTTCCGCCCGCGGGCTTCTCCATATCTCCTCAAGCGTGTTTTCACGGAGATTTCCTATAACGATTCCGTTCCAAGGACACATACGGACATCCCCGCCTACAAACACATATGCGTATTCAAAACATTTCCTGCATGATTTCATTTTTCTTTCCTCCCTGAATTTTAAGTAGTTTGTCTTCCTAACTTTATAGTAAATTGATTACCGATTTAAAACCTTTCTTTTCCAGTGTAACATTCATTTCCGATTGGTACTGCCATATCTCAGTAGCTGTAACGACGGTAATCCCTTCATATGTACAACTTATATCATCAATATGGCGGATTGGAATCCTTTTTATATTTCCATGCGCAGCTTCCGGTTTACTTACCGCACAACATATAATTTTAATTTTTCTATATCTTTTTTTCAGATACGGAATAAGTACATTGGCTACTCCGCCCGCTCCAAATATGATAAATACATCCCCTCTGTCTACCGCACTCTGTATTTGTTCATCCTGTATCTTGGCAAGACTTTCAATCATTTCACGATACCCGCCGGATTGATGCATAATATTATAGCACCACATTACACTCGAGAACAAAAAGAGCCTTATCCCTTTCGTCTCCTTCGGGACATATATAGCTTCAAAATCGCACGGTTCCAACATTTTATCACTAAATCTGGAAAGACCAATACAATAGTTTCTCAAATTTTTATTCAATATATCTCTTGCTATATTCCCCCATATATATGAAAAAATATTTTTGCTGTACATATATTCGCGAAAATCTACCATCGAGTCATATATTTTCAAAATAGTTTCTTTTTTCATAGATTCATTATTATTAAATCTATAGTAACCCATTACGCTCGGAGCCATATATACCCCATATCTTGCCGCAAGCTTATACGGAGTAATAACGTCCTCACATATTCCAAGGTCTTTGTTGAATCCCCCCTCTTTCATCATAATTTCCCTATTCATGATTGTTCCGAAAGACGGTAGGGCGGCATAATAGCCCGTAAGAATTCCTTTGCGCTGCGTCTCCCTTGAGACTTTATACTTTGTATTTTTCTTCTCAAACACCAAACTTAATTTTTTATTAGTTTGCCTTGCCAATTCCCTGTCAAGGCAAACCTCGTCTTCATCCGAAAATTCTATGTACCTTTGACAGATATAAGCCAAAGGATGTCGTTTTTTTCTAACCTCCTTAGCGTGAATAAGCCTCCGCATCTCACGCAGGTGGTCATTCATAACTAAGTCATCTCCATGCAGCATTGCAACCCACTGCCCGCGAGCTATTTCAATACAACGGTTATAATTACCGTCAACCCCAATATTTTTCTGATTCCTATAATACAGTATTCTGGGCTGGTTGAGCTTTCGAACCAACCTCTCCGTATCATTTTCCGCTCCGGCCTCATTATCGACTATAACGATGTTCCACGCAAAATCAACCTCATTCTGGCACAATACGCTGTTCAGCGTCTTTTCAAGCAAATCCGCCCTTTTATATACCGGGATAATATAGCTTATAAATGGTTCCGGGGCAAATGACAAATCTCCATATACCAAATCTGTTCCTATATGGCTCATATACGCAAAACAATCTGTTTTTTTATCGTAATCAACCTTATACCTTCTCTTCATCGCCGCTCCTCTTACCTTGCTTTTTTACAGGCAGCCTTTAATTCTCTTGCCATAACGTCAAGCTTTTCTTTTGTCATTCCCGGATACACGCCAATCCAAAACGCATTATTCATTATATAATCTGTATTCGTAAGCTCTCCGACAACCCTGTAGCCGGCTCCGGTTTTCCTCATCTCGTCAAAGCACGGATGCTTAATCATGTTTCCCGAAAACAACATTCTTGTCTGTATATTGTTCTGTTCGAGATGCCTTACGATTGCATTTCTGTCAACGCCTTCCCTGCAGAATATAAGGAATCCAAACCAGCTTGGCGTGCTGTTTTTCTCGGCCTCAGGCAAAATGAACCATTCCTCTAACTCCTCAAGCTGTTCGCGCAGGTACTCCCAGTTCGCCTTACGCTTTCTTCCGAATTCAACAACCTTTTTTAACTGCTCACAGCCGATTGCAGCCTGCATATCCGTCGCTTTTAGATTATAACCGAAGTGTGAATATACATACTTGTGGTCGTATCCCGCCGGAAGTTCGCCGTATCTGCCGTCATATCTGTGTCCGCACATATTGTCCTGTCCTGAATCACATGCACAGTCTCTTCCCCAGTCACGCATGCTTTTTGCTATTTTATACAATAACGGATTATCCGTATATACGGCGCCGCCCTCGCCCATAGTCATATGGTGCGGAGGATAGAAGCTGGAGGTTCCTATATCTCCCCACGTACCCGTATATTGTTCTACGCCGTCTATTGCATACTTTGAACACAGTGCGTCGCAGTTATCTTCCACAAGCCAGAGATTATGTCTGTCACAAAATTCTTTTACGGCCTTAATGTTAAAAGGATTACCCAGCGTGTGTGCAATCATCACAGCTTTTGTCTTATCAGAATACGCTTTTTCAAGCAGTTCCGTGTCTATGTTCGCTTCAGGTATAGTCACATCCAAAAATACCGGTACAGCCCCATACTGGAGCATCGGCGTTATGGTTGTCGGAAATCCTGCCGCAACCGTTATAACCTCGTCCCCGCGCCTTATACAGCGCTCGCCGAGTTCAGGCGCTGTCAACGTCATAAACGCAAGCAGATTGGCGGAGGAACCGCTGTTTACAAGCAGCGTATGCTTTACATCAAGCAGTTCACTCATTCCCTTTTCAAATTCTTTTGCATATTTTCCCGCAGTAAGCCAAAAGTCCAAAGCGCTGTCAACAAGCGCGCAAACCTCATTCTCATCAAACACTCTCGAGGCATATGCGATTCTGTCTCCCTCAACAAACTTATCGCCCGATCTGTCCATGTAATTGTTGTAATATTCTTTTACCAGGGAAAGTATTTCCTTCCTTGCTTCATTCTCACTCATATTCTATACCAAGCCTTTCTTATATTGCTCATTCGCATATTCTTATCACATCGCCAATACTGAATCAATCAAATTCCTTTTTACATATATAACGTTATGTACAGTTGAAAAATATCTTACATATCCCTGCGAAATCATCTGTTCACACACTTCCCCGCTGTGAGATTCCACACAGATTATCTTAGGACCATTACATGTAAAATCATAGCTTGCAATCACCTCGTCATCCAGCCCCTCAACGTCCAAATCAAAATAATCTGGAAATACGCCATTACAGTAAGTATCCACTATATCTTTCAATGAAAGACATCGAACCTTAATTGTCCTGACCTCGTCACGTTTTATTTGAAATGTATCAATATAATTTTTTATATAATTCTCATCAAATGAATTCAATCCCTCATAATCACTTAACAAAAAGAAATCTTTCTCACATTCTCCTTTTCCGCACACACCTACGCATATATTCACATCATCCGGCCGCTCCTCATTCATTAACTGTATACAATTGAGATTCGCGTCAATGTTAACACCGTTCGAGCCTTTAAGATATAACAGCGCCGTGTTGTTTCCCTCATATGGATGGTTACATCCCACATCAAGATATGACGGCTTTTCTATATTCATACTTTGAAATAGTCCCGATACTACCAAATCTTCCCCGAAATAACTAAAAGAGGGTTTGTACCATCTATTCAATTCATGCGAATACAGACATTTACGGTCGTCATAATAACGGATAGAGCGAATTATTTTTTCCTCAACTATACCCATCTTTATTATAGAATCTTTAATATATTGCGCGTCAGTATCATTTTTGATTGCTATCACTATATAATCAAACTCATCTTCCTTTAATCCCGCAAGTATACCGGGGTAATACACCTGAATATCATGCATCTTTACTATAGGGAGCGTACTATTGGCGTCAACTGCAAACAATACGCTAATGTTATCCTCAGACATGCACTGAGCCAAATACTGCCTGCCCATATCGCTCATGCCATATAGAATAATTCTGGCTTTTTCTTTTTTTATTTTATCAAATGGAAACTTATATACTCTCATAAATATTATCAACCTCAAAATTAATCTTTCAGTGTTCTATATTTTTTTATCTGCACATCCATTACATCCTTTACATTACTTCCGCCTAACCACTCTTTTGTCCACTCGACGGTCGCGCTTACCGCTTCTTTTACATCCCAGCGAGGCGCCCAGTTAAAAACGCTTCTAACCTTGCTGCAGTCCAGCTTTAGGAAATTAGCCTCATGATAAGCGCCTTTTCTTTCAGAACAGTACCAGGATACTCCGCCGCCCCATTCATCACAAAAAATACCCGCAAGTTCACCTGTCGTTACGCACGATTTTTCATCAGGCCCTATATTGTACGCTCCTGCCGTCTCTTCTCTCTCCATCTGTTCAATTCCAATTAGAAGATATGCCATCAGTGGTTCCAACACATGCTGGTAAGGCCTTACAGAATACGGATTTCTTATTAATATTTTTTTATCTTCCATCGCCGCCCTGACGCAGTCGGGTATTATGCGGTTATCTGAAAAATCGCCTCCGCCTATAACATTTCCTGCCCTCACCGTCGAGACCGCTATATGCCGCTCCCTTAAAAAAGAATTGATATAACTGCCCGTCACCAGTTCCGAACAGCTTTTGCTGTTCGAATAGGGGTCGTATCCGTTCAGAGCATCGTCTTCCCTGTATCCCCAGACCCACTCTTTATTCTCATACACTTTATCGGTCGTAATGTTCACTACCGACCTTATACTTTCTGATTTTCTCACTGCCTCAAGCAGGTTTACGGTTCCCATTACATTTATCTCAAATGTGTCGCGCGGTCTTTTATAACTCTCAAGCACAAGCGGCTGCGCCGCAAGGTGGAATACTATGTCAGACCTGGCGCTTTCAAGCGCCCTGTTAAGCGCATCCGCATTCCTGATGTCGTCAAAGACCGTGTCGACGTCGTGTCCGATGTCAGCCAGATTATATAGGGCCGGGGCGGTATCAGGACTGAGAGCATACCCAGTCACCTCGGCCCCAAGGCTTACAAGAATCCTGCACAGCCATGAGCCCTTGAATCCCGTACATCCGGTCACAAACACTTTCTTACCTGCATATTTCTTTAATTCATCCATCCAGGATGCCATATTATTATCTAATCCCATATTTTCCATGGCGCATTTCCTTCACTCCACAATTGTTCAAGTTTCTCGCGGTCTCTCTGCGTGTCCATACACTGCCAGAAACCGTAGTGCCTGTATGCCGCTAATTTTCCGGCTTTCGCAAGACGTTCAAGAGGCTCCCTCTCAAAAAATGTACTGTCGCCGTCTATATAGTCAAACACGTCCGGTTCTGCTATCATAAAACCGCCGTTTATTAAACTCTCGTCAGAATCCTGCTTTTCCCTGAATTCGCATACATACCCGTCGTCATTCAAATCAAGAACGCCGAACCTCTGTCCCGGATTAATTGCCGTAATCGTTACAACCGGCTTTCTCTCCCTGTGAAACTGAATCAGTTCCCCGACGTCAACATCCGCAACTCCGTCTCCGTAGGTCAATAGAAATGTCCCGTCAACATACCCCGCAATCCTTTTGATTCTTCCACCCGTCATCGTGTCATAGCCCGTGTCCACTATAGTCACTTTCCACGGCTCTGATACGTTGTTATGTACCGTCATCATACCACCGTCCCTGAAGTCAAAGGTTACGTCGCTCCGATGAAGATAGTAATTGGCAAAGTATTCCTTAATCATCTGCTGTTTGTAGCCCGCGCATATAACGAACTCATTAATTCCGAACGCGGAATAGATTTTCATGATATGCCAAAGAATCGGCTGTCCCCCAATTTCAATCATCGGTTTTGGCTTCAAATGGCTCTCCTCGCTTATCCGCGTTCCAAAACCTCCGGCAAGAATTACTGCTTTCATAGTATCTCCTCCTTGTACTCTCGTGCGCCTCCTTGCGCCGGATGATGACATAACAGAACAAAGAATGTCGCTTGCAACATTCTCCACGCCGAGCGCGTGTATAAAAAATGTCAGCATCCGAGCAGTGCTTCATAATATCTGAATCCCTTCTTCTTTAGACCTTTTATAATACTTCTTGCCGCAGCAGGCAATGTCGCGACTATGACAAAAGCCTCGCGTCTGTACTTTGCAAGCTCATCTATTGAATACACGTTAATTCCATTGATTTGCCTCATGTTCTCATTCTTGTCCGTAACGGCTATCCCGACAATCTCATTGTCCCATGTTCCGCTTATAACACCCGAAACTCTTTCACCATATAATCCTGCGCCGTACACAATTATTTTGCGGTCTTTAACCCTGGGGCGTATGTCCACAAGGCTCTTATCCCACTCGCCCTCGGTATAGTCAGAAATCATATATATTTTCTTTAATATTCTTTTTGGCAAGACTGCGATAAATGCACACTTCCATAGCGGTTCGTCCGTAACGAGCGGAAAGTATTTCCTGTACTTTCCATATACCTTATAATCATATATTGCTTCCAGTCTGTATCTTGCAAGCATACTTGCCGAAAACCTGCCGACCATAATATTATCCGACTGTCTTATTACCTTTTCCTTATTCTTATATGTATCCGGAAGCGCAAGCAGCGTCTCGCAATAGCTTCGCGCCCATACGTCAAACAACTCATGCAACCAATAGGAACGTCTGCCCTTTAAGGGGCTGTCCCTCCTCCATTTTACTCTGTTGCCTATCATTATGCCTCTGAACGACTCAAGCTTTATAATACGCTCAAGATAAAATGCCACAGTGAAAAAATAACCGTGTCTGTCGCACAGCTCATTACAACATATATATTTATCGCAAAGCCTTGCCCACTCGCGCTCGTCTTCCATAAGTAAAGTCGTCCTCATCACCGTTGGGGCCATGTGCGCCATACTCCCGGAACACCTTTCAAACCACTCCTGCGGCGAATCGCATATAATGTCTTCTTTTGACCCGGCGCCTGCAAGCGGCAGACGTATGAGGTCATACTTTTTTGCCATTGCTTCTGAAACAATGGCAAGAGCCTCCTTCGAAATCGAGATAGAATCTCCTATAAACCATATGTATTCATATTTTTTTTCTTTATCAAAAGCAAGCGACTTAAAAATATCAGCTATCTTATAATCAAGGCACTGATTCTCGTCCGTGCGGTAGTAATGTATTCTTTTCTTAAATGAATCCTCAACACCGTCTATAACGTCTTTTACGGCCTTGTCACTGCCGGAATCATAATACGCGATGTCAAAGCCATAGTCTGTATAGTACTCCGACTCATAACGAAGCACCTCCTCCACCATGTCCGCCCTGCCGCATGTAGGAGTACATATAAGCAAATTTTCCATCATGTTAATTTTCCCCGCAGTCTCACATATTTTCCATTATATACTCGGCGGCGCCCCAGTCGTCGAAATCCTCATCTTCGCCGTATGACATTGGTATTACAATATTCTTGTTACTGTTGGAACCCAGCCTGCCGCGCGATATAACGTAATCCGCCTGTTCAGGCGAAGCGGTATACTGAGACGCATCAACCGCCACATGCGACACCGCCATCTGGAGATCTTTTTGTTCAACATAATATTTTTTATCGGCAAAACCGCCGGCGCCGGGGTAATATTTTTCAACCAGTTTATTAATGTTATCCAACTCCGTTTTAACATTTGCCCCGCATTTCTTTCCCGGTTTTCCCCATCTGACAAAAGCAAACCTAAGCTGTCCCAACATGAGCTTCTTTATTTCCGGATTAACCGCATCCATCATACCTATCTGTGCAAACCTGTTATGTAATAACTCAAGCGCCTTCGAAATATCGCCTATATTATCCGCGTCAGCCGAAAGACTGTGCTCCATATTTCTATAATAATAATACATCGGTTCATCAATATACGATATAGCGCGGGCTTTACAGGCAAGCATAGCGGACACCGGAATATCTTCAAACGTATGTCCCGGAAACAAGCATTTGTCGTCAAACAAATTTTTTTTGTACAGCTTTCCCCATACAAAAGTCCTCACCTTGTTAATAACGGTCCTGTCCGACCTGAATGATTTTACAGCCTCATCAAACCTTATCTTTGAAATGGTTTTGTCCCCTGTTCGTCTGTCACAATAATATATATCACAGAGAGACATATCCGAGTCATTCTCTTTCATGCTGCGCATCAATTTTTTTATAAAGCATTTCTCAATACTATCGTCAGCATCCACAAATGTTATATACTCCCCTAAAGCGCTTCTGATTCCTAAGTTCCTAGCTATGCCGGGGCCTTCATTTTCTTTTTCTATTATTCTTATTCTTGAATCCTTACAGGCCAGTGATCTGCATATGGCAAAGCTGTTGTCGACAGCCCCGTCTATAATGACCAGAATCTCCAAATTCGTATAGGTCTGTCCCGTCACGGAGCTTAAGCATCTTTCAATATATTTCTCACAGTTGTATACCGGAATAATGACGGATACAATATCTTTCTCCATTAACGTTCACCCCGCTGGCAATTCTGTTATCCTAACAAATATGGGTCCTGAATCATAATCGGCTTGCCCGTCTTCTCATACAACACCGGAATCGAACCTTTGTCGCCATAATATGCATCTGAAAAGGCTATCGCCCTCTCAAGGTCGGCGGAATCGTCATATATTCCAATCCCGGATTTTCTGTAATCTTCTACAACTTTCATATAATCACCATAGTACTCCGCTTTCATTGACTTTAGAGTATATTCGGTCAAGGGGTGGGGTCTCCACCATAGCACAACGTCTTTGTTATTTGTAATTATATCAATTGTATTCCTTATCTTCTTTATAACCTCATCTGTATAATTCATAAGGTTCTGTACGCTTGTATTGTACAGTACCACTTTTCTGTCCTTAATAAGCTTCCGCCATTCATCCGGCAGTACAAAATCCTCCCTGCCAAGTCTTGCAACCCTGTCAAACTTAGGTGAACCAAGCGCAATGAACTTATCTCCGGTCCCTTTTTTTCCGGTCGCCTTCTCATATTCCCGCGCATATATCTTACGCGCCGATTCATTTTCAACAATAACATAATCGGCATACATGGTTCCCGGCAGCACGCAAAAATGCTCCGGCACAGTATCGCCTGACACAAAATACGGTATATATACCAGTTTATTGGTGTGTTTTCTAAGCTCTTTTGAGAAGTGCCCCGGCAAAACGGAAGTCACTTTGTTATATCCGTCGTACGGATTGTGAATGAATATCACATCAGGCTTCCTCTCCTCTATAACATAATCCTTATATGATACTACCGGAACATAATCCGGATAATTGCCAATATCGTAATGCATCTTTCCTAAAGTTCCGTCGGAATTTTTATCAAAATAAGGTATCGGTACAACGTATGCATCACATTTCTCATCTTCACTGGCAGCCATCCACACACTTTCAAGGCTGTCCCACATAGAAGCATTATACGGCAGGAACACAACCTCGCTTCTCTCGGGAATATCGTATTTTACACAATGTATTATCTCATCAATCTGATTGTCCAGATTACACATAATTGTATCAGCATTATTATCGGATGAATCGTCCTGAATCATCACACTGGTTTTATATAGTTCCTCAGTATATATTTCGAGAAGCGAAACGGCTTTTGTTCCCTCTCCCTCACTTTTCTCAACAGTATTTCCAACAAATATTGCCGCGCTCTGGCACGCCGTCAACAAATCAACAACATTACCCACATCGCGGTTTCTGATATATTGTCCAAGTTCCCGGTGTGCCTCGCCGATTGTATCGAAAAGTCCGTACAGCTGCTCCTTCACATGTTTTCTCATAATCTGTTTCATCATCCTTATATATGATTAATCAAAGTTCCTCTAGTATATCCCTGTACATCTGTATGAGCTTTTTCCCCGGTTTCCATCCAAGTCCCCTGAGCTTTTCAGAAGATAACCTTAGCTCCGTATCCGGCGCATATCCGGTTTTACTGTTATCCTCTATATCATATATTACGTTTATGCGGCCCTGTCCGTTTTCAGAACAAGACAGATTCCCCGCAACAAGCTCCGCCATATCACGTATGCGCATTGTATTAGCTTCGTTCACGACATTATATGCCTGTCCGTTCTCACCCGCACGCAATATGAGAAGAATTCCCTCAACCGTATCTTCTATTCCACAGTAATTACCATAAGACATTCCGCTTGTCTTAAGCACAATGTCTTTTCCATATTTTGCGGCCTTTGCAAACTGCATGAATACCCTTGTGTCGTTTTTGTCCGTTCCCTTTCCAAATGTCTGGGAAAGTCTCGCAATCTTCACGGGAACCCCATACTGTGAATAATATCCGTAACAGTACTGTTCGGCCATCCTCTTTCCCAACGGATAACAGCTCCTTGCGCTGAGTATATCAACGTCGCCGAGAATGTCTTCCGTAATTAGTTTTCCTATATTCTTAACCTTCCCATATACTTCCATAGACGATATGTAAACGACGCTTTTTACGCCGCTTCTCTTTGCAACTTCCAGCACATTCTTCGTACCGATAACAATACCGTCGGCAACCTGAACCGGACTTGATATCATTATATCAGAGCGCGTCACCGCGGCACAATGGATAATATAGTCAAACGGACCGTTAACATTTTCCATACCGTACGTATCTGTTATATCCGACTCATATACTTTTATTCCTGAATCTTCCATATCTGATATTCGTTTTTTATCCCTCGCAATAACGCTTACCATATGTCCGTCTGACAATAGCCTATTGCATATCTGTTTTCCAACATAACCGGTAGCTCCGGTAATTAGATAGTTCTCTTTTTTTTTCATTCAATCCTCACAAATTATGCTGTAATCGGGATAATTATGCCAAATCACAATCCATATATCTGCTGCCCCTCGATAGCCTCATAAAGAGCCCTGAATATGTAATAATCCGCCGGCGCGGTTATTTTAAGATTATTCGGCGTGCTCTCAACGAGAGACATCTTTACACCGTACAGATTGCAAAGATAAGCAGAATCTACCGTCTTAATGCCATCTTTGCGCGCCCTGACGTAAACTTCGTATATCTCGGCATATCGAAAAGTCTGAGGCGCTTTTGCAATATACACCTCATCCCTTGGCGGCATACTTTCAATACTGATTTTATCACCGCTCCTGACAACGCTTTCCCTAACGGACTCCGATGTAATTGCATTACCACATTCTCTTGTCGTCTGAATGTTTTTAGTTATCAGTTCTTCGGTCACCAGGGGTCTGACGCCATCGTGTATAAGTATTATATCGTCAGGTTTACTTGTTTTGTACATAGCCTCAAGTCCAAAATAAATGGAATCATGCCCTGTCTCCCCTCCCGGAACAATCAAAGACACCTTTGTAATGCCGTATCTTTTCAAAATTCCCTGAAGTTCCTCTATCCATTCCTTAATACACACTACTACTATATCGTCTACCTCGGGATGATATTCAAAATGTTCTATCGTATATATGATAATCGGCTTCCCGTGAACCTCAAGAAACTGCTTTGGTTTAGACCTGCTGTTCATTCTCTGTCCGGTTCCGCCGGCAAATATAAGTGTCCTAATCATAGGCTGTTCATCCTTTCAAGATTGTACAAAAGTTATAATTATTGTAACAAAACTCGGGGTATATTGCAAATGCCACTTTAATCGTAGCTACCCTTGACAATACTTTACATTCTGCATATACTTATCAGCAGAAATACAGGAGGACAAAAACTATGCCTACAATGACTGAGATACTTGGATTCTCACCAATTATGCCATATATAATTCTTATAATCGGATTTTTCCTATTAATAAAGGGTGCGGATTATTTTGTGGACGGATGCTCGTCCGTGGCAAAGAAATTTCACATCCCAACTATTATTATCGGACTTACTATAGCGGCTTTCGGAACAAGCGCCCCGGAGGCCGCAGTGAGCATAACATCCTCGATGAAAGAAGCTAACGATATGTCGGTAAGCAATGTCATCGGCTCAAATATGTTCAATCTCCTTATGGTTATAGGACTGTGCTCGATTATTAAACCGCTGAAAGTTTCTAACGCAATAATAAAACGCGATTTTCCAATCTGCATTATCGTTACCGCGATTATACTGCTTATGGCCGCGGACTGTTTTATTCATGGAATATCGGCCTCGGTAATCAGCCGGTTTGACGGTATATTTCTCCTTGCCATATTCACATGCTATATATTTCTTCTGATATACAATACGCTGAACGCAAGAAAAAAACACTCCGCCGGAACTCACGACGACGGAGATAATGAAATAAAAACAATGGCAACCGGGAAAAGCATACTATGCATTATAGCCGGCGTTACCGCCGTACTTGCCGGAGGCGAGTTCGTCGTGGACAGCGCATCGGATATTGCATATTCCTTTGGATTGTCCGGCACATTTGTCGGACTTACAATTGTCGCTATAGGAACGTCTCTTCCGGAGCTTGTAACCTCGATTATCGCATCATTCAAGGGCGAGAATGACCTCGCGCTTGGCAATGTCGTAGGCTCTAACCTGTTTAATATTCTTTTCGTACTTGGAATTGCCGCTACAGTAAGCCCGATTCATCTATCGGACATTACGGATTCGGAATTCATTCTATATGATATTATTGTTCTGACGTGTATAACAGTCCTCGCATATGTCTTTTCTCTGATAAAGAAAAAAATTACAAAAACCGAGGGCGCCATAATGGTATTTATCTACGTATGCTATATGATATATATTGTGATACGCTAGAGCGTGTTTGAAAATTGTTTTCTGCCAGATGCGTTTCACACTTTGTGGGAGATTTGTGCCAAAATCAACTGATTATCTCAAGTTTGAATATAACGGGCCTTGTACCGTTATTACAGCATGCTATCATGACCTTGTCATTCTTATAGCCTTTTTCAAAAGCGCCTCCATACAGCCCCGCAAAAATATATTTGCTAAGCGCATCCCATGCCTCGGCGCAGAATTTCCCATCCATACACCTTGAATAACCGTCTTTTGTAACGACGAACATCTGCCCCTCGTTAAAAAAAGGACAGACCCCGGCTTTTTCATCACTCATATATTCTTTCTGCAGGGACGGATAACACTCTTTTCTCAAAACCGTAACGCGCACATACGGCTTTGAATCTTTCACATTATTTGTGTTCGAACTGCTTCCGTATTCTTTTTCATATTCATCCCGCAGTTTTTTCTGCCTGTCAGGAGACATACTGTTAAATATAGTAAGGGCAACATCCATAGTAGTTCCAAGACGTTTAATAGTAAATAACCACAATTCAAAATTCATAGCTTTTCTCCATTATATCCATTTTTTAATAGTATCAAAAAACTTATTCTTCTCAATAGGCTTTGAAATATGATCGTTCATTCCCGCTTCCTTTACGGCAATTACATCCTCAACAAAGGCTTTTGCCGTCATCGCCAGTATCGGAACGGTTCCTGCGTCGGCTCTTCCAAGTCTCCGTATAGCTCCCGCCGCCTCAATGCCATCCATAACCGGCATCATCAAATCCATCAGTATAACGTTAATTTCATTAATATCCGACTGCATGAATCTGTCAAGCCCTTCCTTTCCATTTTCCGCAGTAATGACATTGACGCCTTCTTCCTCAAGCATGAACTTTGCAATCTCCATATTAATGATATTATCCTCGACAACAAGTATATTCTTTCCCGAAAGTATATCGACGCCTTCTTCAGCGATTTCGGGGCTTTCATCCTTTTTTTCATTACCGGTCTCTGCTATGGGAAGTGTAAGAATGACGGTAAACGTACTGCCAATACCTTCCTTGCTCTGGACTTCTATAACTCCTCCCATATTGTCGACAATTTTCTTTACAATCGACAGCCCAAGGCCGGTACCCCGGTAAGTGGTGCGCGCGCCATGGTCTTCCTGTGAAAAGGGCTGATATATGTTTTTCAAAAACCTCTCGCTCATTCCTATTCCCGTGTCGGTAACAACGAATTTGTAGGTAGCGTCAGCCCCGTCACAGTCAATCTCTTCAGATACTATTTTTACATATCCTCCCCTTTCCGTATATTTGACGGCATTACCGTATATGTTAATTAATATTTGCCTTATATGGAGCGGGCTTCCCATAACATGGTTATGCTCAAACGCAATATCGCCTTTCCTTACGGTAATACCCTGTTCTAAAGCCTGTGCCATAATGTCGCTGACGCACTCGTCAATCACTTCTTTCAAATCAAATCTTTCATTGGCAAATTCTATATTGCCGCTCTCAAGCTTACTCATATTCAGCACATCATTAATTATAGTAAGCAGCTGATTCGACGATTCTTCCATTTTATCAAAGCAGTCATACTGCTTTTCCACGTTATCCATATTCTTTTTGGCAATGTCAATCATTCCAAGTATGCCGTTAATAGGGGTACGTATATCATGGGACATTCTTGAAAGGAAATCAGATTTTGCCGTGTTGGCCCTGTTAGCGTCATCGATTGCATTCAGAAGTCCGTTATGGTATTCCAGTTCCCTCATTTTTTCTTCGTCTATGACTCTGGTTATATACAGCGCGCTTGTAACCTCGCCGTCGTCATTGTATTCTCCGGCAATGAACCCAGCTTTCTGCCATATTTCATCATCCGTCAGGTACTCCATGCTTAATACCGGATTTTCCCGCAGTCTTGTTCCAAGAGTATGAATATCAATAAATGACTCCATCTCTTCACGATATTCGGGCCAGATATAGGTGTCGCACAACTCGGAAAGCTTTTCCGACGCGCTCCCATCCGTTCCGATTATCTGTTTTATCTCTCCCTCTCCCGCTATCTCATATATTCTGTCGTTCTCTATATCAACCATATAAATAGCGCAATACAAACGGCTGAAGGATTCTATTATCTGTGACTTTGACTCATACTTACGGTTCATGGAATCAAAAACATCCGCCGTATATATACTTTCCGCCTTTTTTTCATTGGTATACGAAATATGCGCCGCCGCAAGTACACCAAAATATATTATAAATGATGCGAATATCACAAGAATATGGGCAAATAATATGGATGTGTACTCTCCCGACTGTATATTTACCGAGTTTTTCTCCAGATACTCGTCTATCTTGTCAAAAGAAATCGTCGTGTTAATAAGCGCGATAATCAATAAAAGTACCGCTCCGATTATTACCGATGCATTTCTTCTAAAGTTTACCTTAGATTTGTGTTTCATAAAACCAATCCTCTTCATATTACGATTTTATCTGCCTTGCAACATATACGCCGCTCGCAGAAGCATGCGACAGCGAGTGTGTAACCCCGCTTCCATCCCCTATAACATACAGTCCTTTATATCTGCTCTCAAGGTTTGAATCCAGCTCAACCTCCATATTGTAAAATTTCACCTCTACGCCGTACAGCAGCGTATCGTCGTTCGCAGTTCCCGGCGCAATCTTATCAAGCGCATATATCATTTCTATTATACCGTCAAGTATACGCTTTGGAAGAACGAGGCTCAAATCACCCGGCGTTGCCGCAAGCGTAGGCGTAACCATTCCTTCCTCTATTCGCTTTTCGTTGCTTCTCCTGCCCCTCACCAGGTCACCGAATCTCTGTACTATTACACCGCCGCCAAGCATGTTTGACAATTTTGCTATGCTTTCCCCATATCCGTTGCTGTCCTTGAACGGTTCTGAAAAATGCTTGGAGACAAGAAGGGCAAAATTAGTATTTTCAGTCTGCCTGCCCTTATCCTCATAACTGTGGCCGTTGACGGTTATTATACCGTTCGTATTCTCATTGACAACAATCCCATACGGATTCATACAAAATGTTCGTACATTGTCCTCAAACTTTTCAGTCCTGTATACAATTTTGCTCTCATAAAGCTCGTCTGTTAGATGCGAGAAAATTACGGCCGGCAATTCCACCCTGACCCCTATGTCCACTCTGTTCGACATCGTTTTAATGTCAAGTTTCTTACATATCTTTTCCATCCACTTGCTTCCGCTTCTTCCCACGGACACAATGCACTTGTCGCATTCATAGCGGGTCTCGCCGCACCATACTGTGTATCCCCCGTCTGAAACGTCAATCGTACTTACAGAAGATTCAAAAAAGAAATCAACTTTACCTTTAAGCTCCCCATACAGGTTTTCAAGCACTACCATATTGATATCAGTACCCAGATGCCGCACGGAAGCATCTAACAGCTTAAGCTTATTCTGCATACATTTTTTCTTAATCTCTGTTCCGGCAGTTGAGTACAGCTTTGTTCCTTCCGCTCCGTGCGACATATTAATGCTGTCCACATACTCCATAAGCCCGGTAGCTTCCTTTTTTCCTATATATTCGTAAAGCGTACCTCCGAAATCATTGGTAATATTATATTTACCGTCGGAAAATGCCCCAGCGCCGCCAAATCCGCTCATAATAGAACATGATTTGCATCCTATGCAGCTCTTTATCTTAACACCGTCAATAGGACATTTCCTCTTTGACAGCGGATAACCGGCATCAAACACTGCAATCTTAAGCGGACTGCCGTCCCGTATCAGCTCATATGCCGCAAATATACCGCCCGGACCGGCCCCTATTATAATAACGTCATATCTCAAACAAGCTCCTCCAATCCCATCATACGCAGGTATGTGAACGCATATGCGCCAAAATCGTTCACACCCCTTATAGCATTATAGTAATCCTTTCTATCTTTCTATCTTTCTATCTTTCTATTCTTCACATATATACACAATTACTCATTTTTCAGATTATCTGCCATAAAAACAAAAGCCATATACCCAAGAAAAAAACATGTTATAATTACCATATGCAGAAATCCTGCCTTTATAATAATTATAGCATGTTTATATATTTTTAACAATATAAAAAAGAAAAGTTAAAACACCTTTTTATCTAGCCTGGAAAGCAGACCCATGAAACGTAAGGATATTTTTAATGGGGTGTTCCCGTATACTGCACTATCTTTATGACCGAGCACATCTTTTCATCCTGATTATATATTCCAACAATATACGCTTTTTCATCCATATCCGTAACGTTGTCGCTTATACAAGCTACCCTTGCCTTAACCATGTCCCCCTCGAATAGCGGATTCCTGTATTCAATACGCACGCTGCTTATAGTATCCGCACGGTATACATCATGTGGCAGCGCTTCAAGCGCATACGACATGTACCTCGAATTGTGTACATGTCCGTTAAAATCTATATCCTCACGCAGTTTGGGTATATTCACCTCGCTGTCATACTGTTCCGGCATCCTGAGTTTTCCCGCAGGCGTCTGCATAACAGACTCTTCCTCCGGCCCGTATACTTCCATCATCTTTGGCGTTATCCTTGCAAGTCTGCCCGTGGCCAGGTTCATAAGCACAAATTTTGACGAGGCAAGCACACATTCCTCCCCGCTCTCATCCTTCATCACAAAATCCCTCGCAACGATACTCGTAGGCACTCCGGCGCGCTGGCTTCGCGCCCATGTGGCAACCGTATACTCCTCATCATTCTCCGGACGTTTCAATATTTTTATATTCCACTCGGTAAGAATCCATGCAATCCCTGAAAGACTTCCTTCAACAACACCGTCTTTTACCGAATCAGAATGATGCTGTCCCGCGGTTCCAATCATATGCATGATTCCTTCCATTGATATTTTCCCGTTTCTGTTATAATCGTCCAGTCTGGGCCTTATTTTTATTTCATACTTCATAATAAGCCTCTTATCCTTTATAATATTTTTACTACGTCGGCATAAACCGCGCCCGACGCTGTCAGCAGGTCTTCCGGTTTGATAAAAAGCTGCTCGCCAATCCTTCCTCCGCTTATTATTATTTTGTCAAATGCGGAAGCGCTTTCATGTACGAACGTCGGATATTTTTTCTTCATGCCGACGGGCGTGCATCCGCCCCTGATATAACCGGTAACTTTGTTAACCTCTTTGACCGGTATAAGCGAAAGTCTCTTCTGGCCCGACACCCTGGCCGCCTTCTTCAAATCTATTTCTTTGTCAACCGGAAGCACGAACACATAATAGGCGTCCGGCCCGCCCTGCGTAACAATTGTCTTAAACGACCGCTCATACGGCTGTCCAAGCATATCGGCAATATGAATTCCGTCTATGAACTCGTCGCACTCGTATGAATTTCTTTCATAACTTATCTTCATCTTATCAAGGATACGCATCGCGTTTGTTTTATTATCCTTAGCCAAGCTGCCGCACCACCTGTCTGTTTTATTTTAGGAAGAAACGAATCAGTTTCTCGTTGAATTCTTTGTATGGGCGATACCGCATCGGAAGGTCGAGCCACACAGCCTTATCCACTATGCTTTTTTCATGGCTGAAAGTTTCAAAGCTTTTCTTACCATGATAGCTGCCCATTCCGCTGTTTCCCACTCCCCCGAAGCCCATCCTCGAGGTTGCAAGATGTATGATTGTATCATTGATGCACCCGCCCCCGTACGATACGTTTTGGAGAAACATCTTCTTAGTCCTTTTATCCGATGTAAACAGATATAGCGCAAGCGGGGACGGCCTGTTCCTCACAAAATCACGGGCTTCTTCCACATTGTCAACCTCAATAACCGGCAGCAGGGGCCCGAATATCTCCTCCTGCATCACCGCGCATTCCGGTGTGACGCCCGTCATAACAGTCGGCTCAATCCTTAGGCGTTCACGGTCAGTTCCGCCGCCGTATACGACAAGTTCGTCGTCAATGAGCGCTTTTACCCTCAAAAAATGCTTTTCATTAATGATATTTACATATTCACCGTCCGCAAGCGGATTATCCCCATACTGTGACTGAATACATGAGATTATCTCACTGACAAGCTTCTCTTTTACGGATTTACACACAAGCACGTAATCCGGCGCAACGCATGTCTGCCCACTGTTTAAAAATTTTCCGAAAACAATTCGTTTTGCCGCAATTTTTATATTGGCGGTATCGTCAACTATACACGGGCTCTTACCTCCGAGCTCTAACGTCACCGGAGTAAGATTTTCAGCCGCTTTCTTCATGACGAGCTTTCCGACATTTACCCCGCCCGTAAAAAATATATAGTCAAATTTCTGTTCGAGCAGCTCGCTATTTTCTTCCCTTCCGCCTTCGACAACTGCGATGTATTCCCTGGGAAATGTTTTTCCTATCATCTCGGCAATAACGGCTGACGTCGCCGGCGAATACGCCGACGGCTTAAGTATACAGCAGTTTCCGGCAGCAATCGCTCCTATAAGCGGTTCAAGCGTCAGCAGCAGCGGATAGTTCCACGGCGACATGATAAGCACAACGCCGTACGGATTCCTTACAGTGTAGCTGTGCGATATAAACTGTGCAAGCGGAGTCAGCACGCGCTTTTTTTTGTTCCATGCCTTCATATGTTTTTTCACATAGCTTATCTCCGACAGTGTGAGACCAAGCTCGCACATATAGGTTTCCTGTCTTGGTTTGCCAAGGTCCTTAAGCAGGGCCTCATAGATTTTATTTTCCCATATTTTAAGCGCGTTCTCCAGCCTTTTTAACGCCATTTTTCTGTAACCGATATTTGCGGTTATTCCTCTTTCAAAATATTCGCGCTGTTTTTCCACAAGCGTAACCAAATCCATTCCTACACCTCTTCCACTTTTCCTGCCACTACATAATACATGCGCGAGAGTTCTCTCTTATTCATAAGTCTTGGAACCGGATAGAGCGGATTTGCCTCTGCGTCGGCGTGCTCCGCCATTATGTCAATATCTTCATCATGTATTCCGTCAATTATCCTTGGTATTCCCATATAATCATTCATGTGCTGCACCCAGTCAATGAACAGCCCCGCTATATCATGTTCGCTCCTATCGCCGCTCTCTTTAACAACCCCTGCGTTCAGCGCAAGCGCCGCCAGTTTTTTTTCACAGGATTCACCATACTCACGGAGCATGATTGGCAATAGAACCGCGTTGGCAAGTCCGTGAGGCGTTCCGTACTGTCCCCCTAAGGAATGCGCAATTGCATGCACATATCCCACATACGACTGTGTAAACGCAATGCCCGCATAATAAGCCGCCCGAAGCATTGCGCTTCTCGCCATCTTGTCGTTTCCATCGTCATACGCTTTTTTAAGATATTTCCTTATAAGTTTTACGGCACACTCGGCCCTTCTTCTTGTGTTTGCCGTCGTTGAACGCCCTATATAGGCTTCGACGGCATGGGTAAGCGCATCCATTCCCGTCGTCGCCGTAATCGTCTTTGGAAGTCCGAGAGTCAGTCTGTAGTCAAGCACCGCGTAATGCGGGATGAGCGAGAAGTCATTAATCGGATACTTATGGTGTTTTTCTGCGTCCGTTATGACAGCGGCAAGCGTCGTCTCGCTGCCGGTTCCGGCGGTAGTTGGGACCGCTATCAGAAGCGGCAGCCTTTTATGTATTTTTAACAGCCCTTTCATCTTATATACAGGCTGGCCGGGCTTCACTATCCTTGCCGCGCACACCTTTGCACAGTCCATCGCGGAACCTCCGCCGACGGCGACGACAGCCTGACATCTGCCGTCCACATACATCTGCCTTGCCTCCTCGACATTATCTATAGTAGGATTCGGTACTGTTCCATCATAAACGGTGCATACGATTCCCACTTTACCGAGCAGGTCCTCCAGTCTTTTCGTCAGGCCCAGTTCCCGTACTACAGAGTCGGTCACAATAAGCGCTCTTTTTATACGCTTTTTTCTTAGCAGAAATACTGTCTCCTCAATCTGTTTCATATGCCGCGGTTCCCTGTACGGCATAAACGGTATAGCAGCATGAAATATCTTCTGATACATTCTGCAGTATAATCTTCTTAAAACAAACATAATAATCCTCTCCCTCTATCTTCACAGCCTGACGGCATCCGCTTATACTCATGTCCGATAAAATCTGCCGCGAGTATCTCGTCAGCCGCAGCCGCAAAGCGGCATAATTCCTTATGCGGCAGTGCACTTCATATTATGCTGAACGGCAATTTTATCTGACGTTCAGTACAATATATTCAGGAAAGTGATGTCAGCACCGACTCCGCGCCCGACGTGATATCCCTCAGCGCCTCAAGAATCCTCTCAGCCTTTTCCCGGCCCAGCGCCTCAATAAGCATATTAACAATACCTATGCTGTTGTCATGTACCATTAAGAATACCGATTCTTTTTCCCTGTTGAATCTGACAGGCGTTGACCTTCTGTCATTCTCGAGCTTTATATATTCTACAAGTTTCTTTTCCTCAAGAGACTTAATAACCCGGTTCATAAGTGATTTCGTTATTCCCGTCATTTTACATAGCTGCGTGGGGGTAAGATAATCCGTCTCCGCGTCCAGCTGGTGCCACAGGTAATTACATACAAGCGCCTCGTTGTACGTCAAATACCTGACAATGCGGGCATTCTGTATAACGGAGGTTACCTTGATCCATTCTGTCAGAAGCTCCTCAGCTATCGTATTGTCAACATATTCAGCCATGATTCTTCCCCCTATATCTGTCTTTCCCATCCGTTTTGCCAATAACTTATACGCGCGGCAGTCCTGAACAAGCGTCCATTAGACGCTTAAGACCGTTGCTCGCGGGAATGAATTTTGCCATGAACAATGTGCCAAAGAGGATACTGTCAGCTTCCCTGCTTCGGAAGGAAACCAAGAGCAATTGCCCCCGGTCCAACATGCGTTCCTATCGTACTTCCAACCCTTATTACGCTGAGGTTTGACGTTCCTTTCTCCCAAAGCTTTCTGCTGTCCTGCACGTACTTATCTAACATCGTCCGCTCAAGCCCCGTATATCCAAGCAGAATCGGCATTTCAAAATCAATTCCTCCGCTCTTTTCAATAAGCTCCCTCAGCATATTGTTACCATTCTTAGAACCTCTCGCTTTTCCAAGTATTACCACTTCCCCGTTCTCCACCGCAACAACCGGCTTGATTGACAGAAGGCCGCCGGCAAGCGCCGCCGTGGAGGAGATTCTTCCGCCTTTTTTCAGGTATTCTAACGTGTTTAACAACGCGATTACTTTTACATTTCCTTTGATGGCGTCTATCTCGTCAGCAATTTCCTTGGCGCCAAGGCCCTTGTCACGAAGCTTCAGGGCGTACAGTACAAGACATTGTTCACCCACCGTCACATTTAACGAATCTACAATATATATATTATCATAATCCCCCGCGGCAGCCATAACCGCACTCTGGTAAGTACCGGACAGTTTGCTGCTCATGAGAATCACGACTGCGGAATCCCCGCTTTTCTCAACCTCGTCAAAAACTTCCTCAAAAGTAAACGGATTAATCTGACTTGTCTTCGGTATCTCATCCGACTCTATAAGTTTTTTATAAAACTCCTCGACGGACAGCTCATAACAGTCCTTATACACTTCGTCGCCAAACGAAATCTCCATTGGTACAACCGTTACACCCATATTCTTTGCAAGTTCAATGTCGATATCGGATGCCGAGTCTGTAATAATTCTTACCATAATACGCCTCCTCCCCAAAGGGGTTATTATACAAATAGTTCACTTTGTCAACTGTTTACAAAGTGAACTATATAGTATTATCTTTATTTTGTCAATAATATGTATTATTTAAGCTTATCGGCAAGTTCCCGAAGTTCTGATATATGCTCCACGACATCTTTCACAATACCCATGTTATCCTCACTGGCAGAATACGTCTGGCTTGCATGGGCGGTTACCTCCTCGGAAATTGACGATATGGTCGATATGCTCTCAACTATTTCCGTATTCGCTCCCGCCAGCTCTTTCACATATACCTCAAGTTTCCTGGAATGTGCGGAAATGTCCGCAGTATTATTTTCAATTACCTTAAAACTGTCTGCCGTTGCAATAGTGGCCTCGTTCTGGCTCTCGATAATGTCTATCATGTTATTCGTCACCTTGACCACCCTGTTAATTGTTTCGGTTATATGGGAAAGCTTATCCGTTATCTGATTCGTTGCAACGTCAGTCTCACCGGCCATCTTTGAAATCTCCGACGCAACTACCGCAAATCCCCTTCCGGTCTCTCCGGCCCTGGCCGCCTCTATACTTGCATTAAAAGAAAGAAGCTCTGTCTGAGAGGTGATATTATTGATTATATCTATTACCGAGTTGAGTTCCTGCATGTCTTTGCTAAGCGCAGTAAGTTCTTCCTCAACTTTTTTACCTGACAACATGGACTCATTGCCTTTTTCAACAAGCTTCTCTACATTGTCTCGTCCATCCTTGATAGCGTTGTTGGTGTTTTTTACACTGTCGACAATCTCGCCCATGCCATTCTCCACACCGCTTACCTTTGTCTGAATATTCTCAGTAAGACCCAGCTGCCTTTGGACCGCGTCCGTAGTATCGTTCGAGCCAGTGCTTAACTCCTCCATCGCGTCCTTGGTTGCGGAAATGGTTCTGTCAAGGTCAAGAATCTTATTCGCCACCTTCTCTATCGTAGATACCATACCGTCGGACACTTCAAGCGTCTGCGCCAGCATTTTCTCGCTCTCCTGTCCATGCATTCGTATCTTTTCAAGATTAATTCTTGCATTGTATTCCGTTGTCTTTGAAACATATGCGCTAAAAACGCCGATTATAATCATTACGAGAATCTGTATCTCGATTGACGCGCTGTCCTCCATGGTATATACGCCGTTGCCAAGAAACATAACAACCTGAATTATATTAATTACTACAGCCAAAGAGTTTGATATGATAGAATATATCGTATCATTATAAACGGTTATGACTATCAGCATCGGAACGGCATATACAAACGCAAGCTTATTCACCGTCGTCAGTGCGACAAATGTATAAAATATACCGAATCCAACTGACAGTATATATTTAATAAGCCTGTTGTTCCTGTCTTTACATAATAAAACTATCTCTGCTGCCGGAGCGGCTATACCTATAGCAAGCACCGCAACAACATAAGGAAATGTTCTGGCCCCCTTAAAGAATTCAACAAAGTATGCCAAAATTATTATCGCGACCTCAATTGTATGACATATAACCGCGACTCTGTTACATCTCCCAAACTCAGTTTCACTCTCCCGCTCAATTCCTATGGCCTGTGACATGAAAGAACCCTCCATAACATTACATTTTTCATTAAATGTTATTATACTATAAAAATTTAAAGAAGTCTATATAAAATTTTGAGATATCAGGGCAATCGTTTAAAAAATTTTTTAATTGGCTCAGACTGCTTTCTGTCTTCAGTCCGGGCACGCTCTCGCTTTAATCACACAGTACCTTTGTAATAACCTGCGCCTGTATCCTTGCAAGATAGTCATTGGGGTGATTCAGCCAGTTGCCAGTCAAATCAATATAAGGTTTGTGCCTCATAATCTCTTTCTGTACGCTCTGTACGTCCGCCACAACCACGCCGGTTTTTTCAAGTTTATTCAGATACTTTGCATATTCACCCTGGTACTGGCGGAACTTATCTGAAGGCTCGGAAACGCATGGGTTTGGCAGTGTCGTCGCAATGATCACATATTCTGCATCCGGCAATCCGTCGCCGATCGTCTCAAGCAGTCTCGCCGTCTTTTCCATAAAAATGCCGCCGTCACATCCTTCGTTCATTCCAAAGCCCAGAATTACCAAATCAGGATTATAAGTAAGAACGCGCTCTTTCACATTGTCAATGGCCCAATCTGTGTTGGTTCCTCCCACGGAAACATTTTTAAGTTCCACCGGCGCGCCGTAATGTTCCACAAGACCGTCAACCATTATACGGGGCCATACCGGCTGGTTCGGATTATATCCATAAAATCCGCTGCAGTCATATCCGCAGGATATGCTGTCGCCGTACAAAAGTATATTTACCTGCTTCTTATTTTTAAGTTTCCCATATACTTTTGGAAGCATCGATACTTTAGAAACCGGTATGTATCCTTCCCAGCAGCCGCACGTCTTATATGTAACGGCAAGCTGCCATCCCGTAACATATTCCGGGTTATCCAGCGCCATAAGGGTAATATAGCGCCCGTCATTCGTCTCTATAGGGTCAAGGCATAATTTCAGTTTTCCGCTGTCGTGTTCTTTTTGGGCCTGTTCCCTGTCCTCATGAAAAAATATGCTCCAATCCGTATACGGAATGTTTCCATTCTCTGCAGCTACAATCTTCGTACCCGTGATAACATAATCCTTCCCCTGTTCATATTCTATCTCCCCGTCATAGCTTTCCACTTTCAGAATCTCAGAAGGCGCAAACAACAGGCGGCCTTCACATATGCCGTCCGATTTTATCATTGCAACAGTTTCCCTGTATATTTCCCCGCCTTCCCATACGGGTCTCAGGTAATCGTTCATATAAAAGTCTCCTTTCCGGGCTCACATCACTTTTTATGTAAGCGATGACATAATTCGTGTTTCCCTGAAACTATAATAACATACTATAACATCACTTTATTTGCAAATACACACAATTTTATTGCAATTTCGCACCTGATTTAAAAAATAAAAATATTCTATTGACAAATACATCCATTTGCATTATTGTATTATTGTACTAATCAATTAATACAGATTGTCACAATATTTTTGCTGACATACGATTTCATATCGAAAGGAGGAACAGTATGGCCTGGGAACTAAACAATGACAAACCGATATATGTCCAGCTCATGGATTACATCAGGCTAAGCATTATTTCCGGCAGATACGGCGCAGGAGACAAACTTCCATCAGTAAGGGAGCTCGCCCACACGGCTTCTGTCAACCCGAATACTATGCAGAAAGCTTTGTCCGAGCTTGAAAATACGGGACTTATATTCTCTAATAGAACAAGCGGCCGGTTTGTTACCGACAATTCCGCCCTTATAAACCAGTGCCGGAAAGACCTTGCAACGCAATACTGTAATGATTTCTTTGAAAAGCTAAAATCACTTGGTTTGACGCAGTCAGAAATTAATTCACTAATTGAAGACTGCCGGCAGGAATTACATTAACAAAACCACCTTGTTATGACTTTGCGCATTGAAAAACAATTATAAATGAAACGGGAGGGAATAATATTATGTCTTCTTTACTCGAATGTCAGACTCTTACAAAGAGATACGGTTCGCTGCTTGCCCTAAATAACGTAACTTTCACTCTTGAGCGCGGAAAGATAGCCGGGCTCCTCGGCCCGAACGCAAGCGGAAAAACCACGCTGATAAAACTTATTAACGGGCTTTTAACGCCTACCAGCGGAACCATACTTATCAACGGTCAAAAACCCGGAACCGAAAGCAAGATGAAAATTGCGTATCTTCCGGATGCAAACTTTCTGCCTGAATGGATGAATGTAAAACAGCTTATGGAATTTTACGGTGATTTCTATTCAAACTTCAATACAAACAAAGCGTACGACATGCTTGCAAGGCTTGGTCTGAACGACAGGATGCGCCTGAAGCAAATGTCAAAGGGTACGAAAGAAAAAATTCAGCTTATACTGACAATGAGCCGAACTGCCGACTTATACTGTCTTGACGAACCTATTGGAGGAGTTGACCCTGCTTCCAGGGACTACATCCTTGACACTATAATAAGTAATTATAATGAAAACGGCTCGATTTTAATATCCACCCATCTGATATCAGACGTCGAAAAGATACTTGACGACGTGCTCATTATTCAGAACGGATGTCTGTATCTGCACAAATCAGTTGATGAGATAAGAACGGAACATAACACATCGGTTGACGGTTTCTTTAGGGAGGTATTCAGATGTTAGGAAAACTTTTTAAACATGAATTTATAGCTACCGGCAGGATATTATCCATTCTTTTCGGAGTACTGATTATCATTTCGCCTACGACTGCTCTGTACCTGAAATTCAGGACGTCGTCCTTACTCCCAAAAGACAATATATTTTTCGACCTGCTGACAATACTGTGTATATCCGCTTTCACTATCGCCATGATAGCGGCGGGAATTACGACCATTATCGTCCTCTTAAGCCGCTTCTATCAGAGTATGGTAACGCGCGAATCCTATCTTACACATACTCTGCCCGTAACAACTCCACAGCTTATTATATCAAAGCTTACGGTGGCGGTTATATGGCAGATAATAAGTATAATTATGATGTCGCTGTCTCTTAGAATATTTGTCGGCATTCTCGGAGGCTGGCACGATTTTTCTACCGCTTTCCGTGAATTAATCGACATTTTTGCCCAAATGGGCGCCAACGGCAGCAATGTAATACTGTTATTACTTGCCTCACTGATTTCTATCATTGTCTCATATTTAAAATGTTACGCTTCATTCGCATTGGGACATATGGTAAACGGACACCCGTTCATTGGATTCATAGTCTCATTTATCGCGATATCAACCATTACGCAGATTGTATCGTCGATGGGTATATTCATATTGAACTTAATATTCAGTAATTTCATTAACGTTAATTTTGATAATATGGAATCCATCTCCGGCTGGCTTAATCTGGCTTTGGTCTTCGGAATACTGGTTAATGTCGTATGGGGAACATTATACTATGTCATTACAAATTACATGTTCAGCCGAAAGCTGAATATATGATTGGTACGGGCGGCTTTGATTGGCCGCCCTTCTCAGTCTGATCTGAACCATGTGTATTACTACAGGGTATAACAAAGAATGTCGCTTGCGACATTCTCCGCGCCGAGCGCGTGTTGCGAATGCAACTAACTACATATCGCGCAAGTGCGCATCCTTAGCGGAGCGCTTTTTATATAATAAAAGCGCCAGCTTAACGCTGACGCTTTTATCTTATTCTTTTCGTACAAATTTTTCAAGTACCGCAAATACATTTTAAAAATATACCGGGTTCAAATTTGCACCATTTAATGCAGGAAATGGGACTTGAACCCACACGATGTTGCCACCACAGGCACCTGAAGCCTGCGCGTCTGCCAATTCCGCCATTCCTGCATTTCAACTGTATTATCATATCACCTTAAATGAATATTGTCAATCACTTTTTTAGCAAAAAAACAGGGCAATAGGCTGAATTACTTGAATCAGAATTTTATTTTTTCCCAAAGATATGTCGCGAGGTCCTCTATTTTAATTCTCTCCTGTTCCATCGTATCGCGGTCGCGGACTGTAACGCATCCGTCTTCCTCGGAGTCAAAATCATACGTCACACAGAAAGGCGTTCCAATCTCATCCTGTCTGCGGTAACGCTTTCCAATATTGCCTCTGTCGTCAAATTCGCAGTTAAAGTACTTTGAAAGTTCAGCATATACTTTCTGGGCAGGCTCGCTAAGCTTCTTTGATAAAGGAAGCACGCCTACCTTTACCGGAGCAATGGCAGGATGGAAGTGAAGAACCGTCCTAACATCGCCTTCCGCAATCTCCTCCTCGTCGTATGCGCTGCAAAGAAAGGCGAGCGTCACACGGTCGGCGCCAAGGGACGGCTCGATAACATAAGGAATATATTTTTCTTTCTTTTCATCATCAAAGTAGCTCATATCTTCCTTCGATACATTCTGATGCTGCGTAAGGTCATAATCCGTCCTGTCAGCAATTCCCCAAAGCTCTCCCCAGCCAAACGGGAATAAGAATTCAATATCGGTAGTGGCGTTGCTGTAGAAGGAAAGCTCCTCGGCGTCATGATCGCGGTATCTCATCTCATCCTCTTTTATTCCGAGGTTCTTAAGCCAGTCTATGCAGAAGCTTTTCCAGTAAGCAAACCACTCAAGGTCTGTTCCCGGCTCACAGAAAAACTCGAGCTCCATCTGTTCAAATTCCCTTGTCCTGAAAGTGAAGTTGCCCGGTGTAATCTCATTCCTGAATGATTTTCCAATCTGTCCGATTCCGAACGGAATCTTTTTACGGGACGTCCTCTGTACATTTTTAAAATTAACAAATATTCCCTGCGCTGTCTCAGGCCTTAAGTATACCGTGTTCTTGGCGTCCTCGGTTACGCCCTGGAACGTCTTAAACATAAGGTTGAATTCCCTTATATCCGTAAAATTCTTCTTTCCGCACGACGGACACTCAATTTCGTTTTCCTCTATGTACTTCATCATATCCTCGTGTGACCACGAATCAACCGAACCTTCTACAGTGATACCGTTTTCTTTCATATAATTTTCAATAAGCTGGTCCGCCCTGAATCTCTCGTTACATTCCTTACAGTCCATGAGAGGGTCGGAAAATCCTCCGAGATGTCCTGACGCAACCCATGTCTGGGGATTCATAAGAATGGCGCAGTCAACTCCGACGTTATAAGGATTCTCCCTTATGAACTTGTTCCACCATGCTCTCTTGACATTATTTTTTAACTCAACGCCGAGATTTCCGTAGTCCCATGTGTTGGCAAGACCTCCGTATATCTCCGAACCGGGATAGATAAATCCTCTTGATTTTGCAAGCGCAACTATCTTTTCCATTGTTTTTTCCATTTTACATACCATCCTCTCAAATATATTATATTGTAATCATTTTATATTCCAAACCCTGCTTATTTTATACGCCCCGTATTATACTCCCAGACTTTGTACTACTCTAAAATATTCTTATGCATTTTACCATTGGTATAACATATTTTCAAGACTTTTATCAAGAAAGCGGGATTCATACGGCAAACCTACATACAATCCTCACAGTCCGAACTCACCGTCTATGAAAATTTCGGAATTGAATTTCACATTTCTGTCAACGCTAATATATAACTTCGTAAGTTTTTTGAATTCGGCCAGTATATCCTCTTTAACGGTAAAAGCAAAAAGAGACGGAAGCCCGGCCGACAGTATATAGCGCAGAGTGTACAGCATTCCGCCGGAAACCGAAACGGCGTCACTGACAGAACACGCGCATCTGCCGCACAGGCAGCCATGTCTTTTAACCGAAAAATGCGTAAGGTTTTCGCTTTCACCGCACACTATACATTTTGTCACCTCGGGATATTCCCCGCCGATGAGAAACATCCTCCACTCATATATGTACCTGACAAGCTCATTTTCTATAATATTTTTCTCAAGCGCCCTCAGAGCCTGATACAAAAGTAAAAGTTCATTTTTTGCGTTAAGATTCTCCCTGGTATAGTAATCGGCAATCTCACAAAGATATGACGCGTAATAATATTTGTCAAGTTCCTTTATCAGTCCATAAAAGTGGTTTTTTACCTCAGCCCCTGTAACAGTATAGGAATCTCTTCCCGTATACACAAAAAACTCACCGAAGGTAAATACCTGCGTCGCCGTCACAAGAGGGTTTTTAGGTTTGACTGCCCCCCTTGCGAATGCAGATATCTTTCCCTTTTCCCTGGTGAGTAGTACAATGCGCCTATCTGTTTCTCCGATATTACCAGATGATAATACAAGTCCCGTCACTTTCTCAGGTGCCATTCATATCCCAACTCCGTTTAATATGCGGACTCATTTTGAATCCGGTCAAAACAACCTGATTCTGTCATAGTCATCGCACTCTTTTTCAACATCGTTTAATTCCTCGTCAATTATATTCAACGCATATTCCTCCGTTACCGCTTCCTCGGAAGTACATGCGTATTCAAGGTAGTCTTTTATGCTGCCGCTCTTCTCGAATTTTTTCCAAACCAAATTGTTTTTCATACAATCCCTCCTGATATCAAGTTCAATTCCTGATATTAGTCTTGCCATATTCAAATTGATTTATTCGTCATTGCGGTAGCCAAAATTTTTAATAAGGAAATCACTGTCACGCCAGCCTTTTTTAACCTTAACCCATAGCTTCAGGTTTACTTTCATGCCAAGCATGGCCTCTATGTCTTTCCTTGCCAGTGTGCCTATTTCCTTAAGCATGCTTCCCTTTTTTCCTATTATTATTCCCTTGTGGGAATCCCGTTCGCAAATGATTGTCGCCTCGATGTCCATGATATTTCCGCGGTCGCGCTCACGCATTATGTCTATTGCGACGGCAATTCCATGTGGAATTTCATCATCCAGCTTTCTCAGCGCCTTCTCCCTTATTAGTTCGGCCGCAATCTGTCTCTCAGGCTGGTCGGTTATCGTATCCTCGTCATAATATCGCGGTCCCTCTCCCAGGTATTTGAAAATGAGGGGAACGAGGTTTTCGGTATTCTCTCCTTTCAGCGCCGATACCGGAATAATTTCCGCAAAATCACATATATCCTTATACGCGTCAATAAATAAAAGTATTTCTTCTTTCTTCACCTTGTCAATTTTGTTAATAACAAGTATTACCGGAGTATCTACCCTGTTAAGAGTCTCGGCTATAACCCGTTCACCCGCGCCGATATAATCAGAAGCCTCTACAAGCCATAATATAACGTCCACATCCCGCAGCGTATTGTTTGCGACCGCGACCATATACTCGCCAAGTTTGTTTTTTGCCTTGTGGATTCCCGGCGTGTCAAGAAATATTATCTGCCCGTCATCATCCGTATATACCGTCTGGATTTTATTTCTCGTTGTCTGCGGCTTACTGGACGTTATCGCAATCTTCTGTCCGATTAGCCTGTTCATAAGAGTGGATTTGCCGACATTGGGCCGCCCGATAAGCGCCGCAAAACCTGATTTATAACTGTTTTTCATTACTGTACCGTACCTTTCACATATATAACTAAAACTTAGAACCAAAGACATAGTATATTATTGAGTCAGTGATTATTTGACTCATAAAAAACACTATCTGAACACGTCATCGCTTGATTCCACGCAGTAAACATTTGAGTTATTAACTTAAATTCTCTATCTTGCCAAACATCTCCCTGCTTCCTTCAATTGCCGCGTCGCTTCCTACCACGCATACATTGCCGCAGTCAAGCACTGCTTTTACAAGACTGCCGCACTGCCGGATACTTTCTGATGTGACGGACAGTATCTCGTCGCGTTCTTTTTGCAGGTCGTACTCCGAAACGCCCGAAATATACATGTTAAATGCAAGCCTTCCCCTTGCCCTTGGCGTGAGCGGCATATCTACGTCGCTCATTGTACCAATAATGTATTTTGTCATCTCGCGCTCACCGGCGTCAAACGACTCAAGGTATTCAGGTATGGCGTCATACACATCATTCGTCTCGGCAAGCTTAGGGTCCCTGTATGATGCAAAGTATGCGTTTCCGCTCCTCGTAAATCCGCTCATTGCGCCGTAGGCTCCGCCAAGTATCCTTATATTCTGCCACAGATATCCATAATTCAGTATAGTTCGAAGTACCTTGAGCGCGCCCGTGTACGCACAGCCCTTTTTAATAAAATTACCGGTCCTCGCCACATACTGTACTTTTCCCGACGTCTTAAATCCTTCATTTAACACGCCCCTTTGCGGACTGTATATGCCAGGCAGGGCAGGCAGGGAATCGTCGTTTATCTCGTAAAGGGCTTCAAACACCTCGAAGCTTTCCTCCTCAAACACCCTGTAACCCTCGTCGTCGGCCGTTATACTGACAATAAGGTTCTTTTTATTAAATATTTTATATACGAACGCCTCCAGTATGTCTATCAGCGCGCCGCACTGATTGTCAAAGTCGTTACAGAGCCCGTCTAACAGCCGGTAAAACGACACTCCTGTTATCTGGTTCTGATAATACATGGATTCAGAATTATATGACAGCGCCCTGTCAACTGCCGTAGCATTTCCTGACGCCTCGAGGGACGCCTTAAACTCTGAGCGAAGCTCAAAAAGAACTTCCCGCAGTCTTTTCCTGTCACTGAACAGCGAGCCCTTTATAATTTCTATAATAAGTTCAAAAGCCCTGTTCATCGATGTGTACAATACTCTTGTCGACACCTCAAACATTATTTTAAAGTCGTCGCAGTCTCCTTTCATTGCCGATACGGCGGCGGACGTATTAATTCCGCCTGTGCAAAGATTAATCTCGTTGGACAATTCGAGGTATGAGTAATTCACAGTGTCTATGCTTCCAAGCATCACGGAAAGTATGCCGATATACGGGGCATACTCTTTGTACTCCGTAACATCAAACGCAAGGTCTATATACGCAATGCCGTTTGTAAACAAGTTGTGGTGAAGAACCGTTATATTACTAATCTCTTTCTTTTCATTGTATATTTTCGGCGCTTTCTTTTCAATGTCCTCCCTCTTTAGAAGCGGTATGCACAAAAGCGCTTCTGGCGAATCGGGAGTTTCCTGATATGTTTTCAGGCCGGCCGTATTATGCACTATCTGTTCAACTTCTTTCTCCGAAAGCGATTCCTTGTACTCTTTCAGTTTTTTTGCAAGCGCCTCGTCTTTTTTCGTGCTGAGCCCTATCTCCGGAAATACATTTACTACAGCCTTATGGCTGTTTTTAAGCAGATACTTCTCGACGAGTCCCTCGAAATATCCCGTATCTACACGCTCTTTCAGCGTCTTAAACGTATCATTGAGACAAAGTGCGGCAAACGGCTCGTTTTCGTCGTAAAGCCATGTCTGCATCATATTAATTCCATACATAAGTCCCTTGGGATATCTTCCAAAGTCAGCCTCGCGGTACTTAAACTCATAGTAGGATATTGCCGCCTCAAGGGATTTTTTATCGATTCCGCCGCTGATAATAGTCTCAAGCGTTTCGGTTATTATATTTATAAAATCTTCCTTCCTGCCTGCGTCAGCCTCACGCGCGAACACACTGAACGTAGGCTGGAGAATCTCGCCGTCAAACATACAGCTTATCTCCTCGCCTATCCCCGCATCCGTCAAAGCCTTTTTTAACGGCGCTCCAGGAACTGATACGAGCGCATATGATAATACCTGAAACGCAACCTGTATCTCATTGTCAAGCGCATTACCCACGACCCAGTTGTAACTGAAATAGGCTTTGTCAGACGCTGTCTGCGCCGAATATTTTTCATCGACAACCTGCATGGCGTCAAACGGTTTCTGTTCATCTATCACAGAATCTATCTTAAGTTCATCAAAACCGGACAGATACTCCCTGTCAATCCACTGCAGTTTTTCATCAATATCAATATCGCCGTACAAATATATATAGCTGTTCGACGGATGGTAATATTTTGAATACTCCTCAACAAACTTCTCATATGAAAGCTCCGGTATAGAATCAGGGTCTCCTCCCGATTCGTACCCGTAAGGCGTATCCGGAAAGAGCGTTTTCTGAATTAATCTCTCAAGCTGCTGGTCAGGCGACGAGAATACTCCCCGCATCTCGTTGTACACCACCCCGTTAATCGTAAGCGGCGAATCTGCCGATTCCATCTCATAGTGCCAGCCTTCCTGCTCAAATATCTCTCTTCTTTTTTTCATATCGGGATAAAAAACGGCGTCAAGGTAAACCCCCATAAGATTGTCAAAGTCCTTATTGTTACAGCTTGCAACCGGATACATTGTTTTGTCCGAAAATGTCATCGCATTGAGAAATGTGTTCAGAGAACCCTTTGCAAGCTCGACAAACGGGTCCTTGACGGGATATTTTGACGAGCCGCAGAGCACCGAATGTTCGATAATATGCGGCGTACCTGTCGAATCGCACGGCGGCGTCCTGAAGTTTACGGAAAATACTTTGTTTTCATCGTCATTTTTTATTACGGCAATCTTTGCGCCGCTCTTTATATGTTTGTACAGGTATCCTATACTGTTGATATCCGAGAGCTCGCTCTGCATTATCAGTTTATATGATTTCATATTATAGATTTTATCCTTTCTACTTTGATTCGATTACTAAATACATCTTTTTAACACATTATTAGTATACCCTCGATTATTCAATATTTCAATTGACTTTTTGTAATTAATATGCTAAAGTTTAACTGTTGTTAAGATTTATATTTTTTTAGGAGGCAATTTCAATGAATGGAACAGTAAAATGGTTTAATGCGAAAAAAGGTTTTGGATTCATCTCAGATGAGGAAGGCAACGACGTATTCGTACATTTCTCAGCATTACAGATGGACGGCTTCAAAGTATTAGACGAAGGCGACAAGGTTGAATTCGAAGTAGTTAACGGAGAAAAGGGACCACAGGCCGCAAATGTAACTAAGTTATAATCACATCGCATGAATCATTTTAATTTTTATTCCCGCGGACTAGAGCGATTATACCCGCTATGGGGATTCGACTTATAGATT
>JAAVXK010000120.1 GCA_022790615.1 Lachnospiraceae bacterium | reverse complement strand
GTATGAATCACAGTCGAATGACGATATACGCGAGGGAGTAATTAAAGCAATGGATTGCCGTTCGGCAGCTTATGGCGGGAAAGAGGCGTCGGAGTCGCACGGACCTACTCACAAGTCGCTTGTGGAGGCCAGGCTTAAAAATGTGGAAGGACTTGAGAATGTTCTTTTATACCTTCTTACAAATAATTATCAGTACAGTTCCATGATGACGTCGCATAACGACAATCATAATTCAACATACTGTACTGACTCGGCGTTTGGTATCATGGGTGCGGTTAATGAATCGCTTCTCTATTCAAACACCGGCGTCATTGAGATACTTCCTACGCTTATCAACTCGGCTGAGAAGGGAAGCATCAATGGGCTTAGGGCAAGGTGCAACACGCAGTGCGATATTGAATGGGACGTCAATGAATGGAAAGCAAGCGTTGTAATGACATCGGACGCAGATAACAATGTAGTGAAGTTAAGATGCGGTCTTGCGTGGGAATCAGCAACAATTAACGGCGTAAGACAGAATATTAAGACGGATGAGGATAAGATGCCATATGTGGAAGTTGTGCTTAACAAGGGCGCGGCTGTAAAGGTTGATTTTTCCCTCACATCAACTGACAGCAGAATCAGTGTCAAAACTGACGCTGACATTAGTAAGTCAGTGAATGCAGGCGATACGGTTCATCTCTCGGCTGTGTATACATTTGAGAGGAGAGAGGCAGAGTCGGCTGAGTGGACTGTAGTGAATGCGGCGGACAATTCTGCTATTGCCGGTGCATCCGTTGCAGACGGACGTCTTGTAATCCCTGATTCCGCAAAAGGAAAGACGATTAAAATATATGCAACAGTCGGCGGGGTTAAGTCAAATGAACTTATGCTTCATGTGGCGGGCGGAGCCGCAGAAACATTTGAAGTATGCGTGTCAAAGGCTGATGATGATGTTGCCGTGGCTATAACGAACGACGCACAGGCCAAGACACTTGCTGTAATATGGACGGCATACGACAGCTCCGGGGCGTTGATAGATTATAGTGAGAAGGATATTACTCTTGCTGCGAACGCATTCGGACAGATGGTTGTACCTGCAAGATGGCCGGCAGGAACAAACGCGGTGTTGTATGTGTGGGATAAGAATACGATGGCTCCATGTATGGATGCGGTTAACGTAAAGTAAGCAGGTAAAATATAACAAGTATAATAGAATATTAAATAATACGAATCTGAACAAGTCCAGTGTACTGTACCATTCTTTTTCAGCTAAATGACGCCGAATCAATTTTCATTCTGCAAGGCGGCTGAACGAGGCATACCGGGCTTGTTCTTTTTACTTTACAGGAAAATACACCCCATTCATCCATCTCATAATAAATCAAATTCTCCTAATTATTTATCATTGAATAATTAGCTGATTTAACCTATAATCTATATAGGCTTTGGATGTAAAAGGTCAAGGCTGGTTGCGAGGTTTATAATTTTAACTGGAGGTGTGAACGCTATGAAGGGGTTACAAAAAGTAAGACGCACAATGGCATTTTTTATGGCGGTAATAATTGCGGTTGGATGCGCCCAGGTTCATTTGAAGGCTTATACGCCGGTACGGAATGACTCTGATTTTGCCACGGGCTTTCTAAAGTCATATAATGTTGTGGCTCAGAGGGACGTTATACCGGGGGGCGCGGGCTATATATTGGCGTATACGAGGAAAAATGATGACAGTATTAAAAGAAACGGCAAGGAGCACGGGATGTATCAGTCTGCGGTGACGGACAGCATGCACCTGGCATACAGCGGGGACGGTAAAGTTTTTGAACCGCTAAATTACAATACCGGAGTTCTATTTGCCAAAAATGACGGAGACCAGACAAAGGTATTAAAACAGCCGTATATATTCAGGATGAAAGACGGCGGTTTCGGAGTACTTGCCGTGCGTGCAAATGAAAATGAAGAGACAGCCGACAGTGAAGGTAAGGTAATGTTTTTTACATCAGCGGATTTGCTATCCTATAATGAGAATAAGATGCTGACGCTCAGTGATTCGGGACACGTAACAAATCCTACATGTGCATATGATAAAACATCAGACTGTTATTACATAACATGGATAGATGCTGATACGGGAAAAGGTTACAGCTGCAGCACAAAGGATTTTGAATCGGTAAGCGGTATTGAAGAGAAAAGCATTGTCAGGGAGGACAGTATTGATTCAGGAATACAGTATGCGGTTGAGGGGAACATGGTTGCTGTTACTTCCGACGAGGCAGGGAAGATACTGCGTAAGTTAAAGCCGGTTGTCAATACGACTGTGGATAATGCCGTTGTTGGGACAGAGCCCGGTAAGCCTGTGGACTTGAGCAATGTCAGGGTCACGGCGAATTACTCTGACGGTTCGAAAGCTGTAAAAAAAGTTATATGGAATGAAGATGAACGGAAGCAGGTTGATTTTGGAAAAGAGGGCGTTTACGAAGTTACGGGCTCGGTGTGTCAGCTTGCGGATAAAATATCAGATGCTGGAAACTATCCGTTTATTGCTGCAAGGGCAGACCCGAATGTCGTTAAGTTTAATGGAAAGTATTATTTTATTGCAACGAATGAGTCGGGTAACGTCAACCTGTACATACGCGAGTCGGATTCGGTTGCCGGGCTTAACGAGGCCAAAGAGTATCTTGTTTATGATGAGGCAAAGGGTGCGGAGGGAAATATTATATCAAAAAGCAATCACTGGGCGCCTGAACTCCATGTAATTGACGGCGAGCTTTATATGTTTTTTTCGACCAATGTCGGAGACGGATGGGACGTACAGAGCGCCATTATGAAGCTTAAGAGCGGCGGCAATCCGACCGAGTACGGAGACTGGGAAGCTCCGCGGCGGTATCTTGACAAGAACGGGAAGAATCTCAATACGTTCTATGGCGGAATAACGCTTGATATGACGCATTTTTCATACAATGACAGGCATTATGTCGTATGGTCGCAGAGAAACTTCGGAAAAAATGCCGGAACCGCTGACTTGTGGATTGGCGAGACGACAGCTGAAAATCCGGGACAGCTTATCAGCGAGCCGGTTATGATTGTAGCCTGCGAGTACAGCTGGGAGAGGAATCACCAGAATGTCACCGAGGGGCCGAATGTTATAATTACCGGCAATAAACTTTATCTAACCTATTCGGGCGGTGCGACGGACGAGACTTACTGTGTGGGAATGACGCAGATAGATTTGTCGCAGGACGTTGACTTTTTGAACGCCGACTCGTGGAGAAAGACTAATTATCCGCTGCTTACGGGACTCTCGTCACAGGGAGACGCCAAATACCATGGACCGGGCCACAACTCATATGTTACGGACGAGGACGGAGACCTTGTAAATGTATTCCATGCAAGACCGGGTGACGGAAACGCTTTTGCGCGCGATGCATTTTTGCGCCGGGTGCATTTTGGGGCTGACGGCGAGCCTGTTTTGGACATGGAGGAGCAATCGGAAATACTGCCTGAAAATAAAACTGTCAAGATGATAGTAACGGTTCAGGCAAAGAAAACGGACGTACCCGTTGTAACGCCTCCTGTTACGGATAATAAGGATAATAATACTCCAAAAGACGGGGTGGAAAATTCGGGTAACAATAGTAAGAAAGATCATAAAGGTGAGTTTGAATCTGCCGGAATGAAGTACAGGATCAGTGGAAACAATACTGTAGAATTGTTAAAACCGGTTAAGAACAACAAAACAAAAGCAACGATTCCTGCAACCGTAAAATACGCAGGCGTCACATATAAGGTTACTTCCATTGCGTCAAAAGCATTTTATAACAATAAAAAGTTAAAGCAGGCCACTATCGGGAAAAATGTTACGGTAATCGGCGGCAAAGCTTTTTCAGGTTGTACAAAGCTTAGTAAGATAATAATAAAATCAACAAAGTTAAAAAAGGCAGGCGCAGGGGCATTTAAGAAGACGGGCGGTAAGGCCGTTGTAAAAGTGCCGTCCAAACAAGTAAAATCTTACAGGAAACTGCTGAAAGGAAAAGGCTTGTCAAAGAAAGCAAAAATCAAAAAATAAAAAAGATTTCAGACAAAAGAATACAGGCATAGGAGTTATAGGAATATAAGAATAAAATTTTTAAAATGCCGGGGCGTTCTAAAAGGTCGGGGTAAATGAAGAAAAGTGGGCTGTTTTTGCGACAGTTCCACTTTTTTGTTATAATTAATTAGCAAAAACTATTTTGTTGTTCAAAGAAAAGAGTAAACTATTATGTGAGGTAAAATGTGTAATCAACATTTGGAAAAAGATTTGAGAAAAGACTTGGAAACAGACTTAGAAAAAAACTTGGGAACAGACTGGGTAAAAGAAAACTTGGATAATAAAGAGCCGGAGAATAAACTGCGGCATCATCTTCAGAATCTGCTTGAAGAAAACCAGATTCGCGGGGCGGACTATTGCATTTGTGTGGAACACACGGTTGTCGCAAAAAATAAACTGGGCGTTGTGCCTGAACTGACAGAGCTGCAGTCGGTAACGAAGATGTTTACGGCCGTCGCCATTCTTCAGTTACGGGAAAAATGCGGCCTGCGTCTTACAGATTGTGTGTCTGAATACCTTCCGGAATTTGCGGAGGAACCCTTTTCGGATATTACAATACTGCATCTGCTTACGCATACGTCCGGTCTTGTGGCGCTGCAGGACGCATTCCCGGAGCGTGCCCTTGACTGGGAGGCCGACGTGGACAAAAGCAGCGTAAAAGACTCGTGGATTCCTGCAATTCTTAAAAAAGGCCTGTTTTTTGCGCCGGGAAGCAGATGGGAATATTCAAAAGCGGGCTTTTGTGTTTTAGGGGAAATTATACGGCGTATAACAGGGAGAAAAGCGGAAGATTATATTATGGAGAATATCGTGCTTCCTTGTGATATGAAAAAAAGCCGGTGGATGGATGCGGCGGATTCCGTTTGGGATACGGTTCCGCAGACGGCAGCGGGATTGGCCGCGCCGATGTATGAACTGGCGCAGTTTGGCAGCATGCTTGCACAGGGCGGTATATATAAAAAACGGAGAGTTCTGAACGAGGAATCGGTTCTGCTTTTGGAAAAAAATCAGCTGCCGCCCGGAATGAAAGATTTTTGCTGGAATCATGGCGGCAAATATGTTGCTTACGGAGCAGGGTGTCCGGTATATGTTCCGGGTTATGAACCGCAGTGGAACATGGGGGAGGGTACAATCTACCACGAGGGGTCCGGCGCCTGTATGCTTCTGGTAAACCGCACAAAGAGACTGGCGGCGGCATGGAGTACCCCTTTTTGCAGGGAAGACGTATGGTGTGACGAAGCAGTCAAAGGAACTGCGGGAGTGATATGGAGCTGCAATAAAGCCGTCTGGTAAATAAATGGTTCGGGATGCGGTTTCACCTTGGGGGCGAATTATTCTCGCGGATGCCGTTATTGATGTCATAGAACGATTTGGGTATATTTATTATAGATTACATTGGCGGCGCAAAAGCACGAACAAAAAAGGAGAAGAAATGGGCGCATCAATTGAGATTCAGATTAGAGAGCTTCGCAGGCAGCGCGGCATGACACAGAAAGAATTGGCGGAAAAAATGGAGGTGTCGTTCCAGACTATCAGCAAATGGGAAAACGGCGTGAACATGCCTGATATCACGCATATTCCCAAACTGGCGGAGATATTCGGTGTAAGTGCGGATGTAATTCTTGGATTAGAGTCGTTAAAACAGAAACCGGATTGGCGTAGGTTTGACGGCATTGACTATTGGAACGGAAACCGCAAGCTGTTTAAGCTTTGGAAAAGCCTTTATTGGAACGACGATTATTTTTCTTTTCTTGTAAGAGATGTATGGAAACTGAATAAACCGGTGGATATTCTTGATTTTGGCTGCGGGTTTGGTTTCCTAGGAAGAAAGCTCTTGCCGTTAGTTCCGAAAACGAGCAGTTATACCGGAATCGAACTGGATTCGAGCGAGATTGGAGAGGCGGAAAGCTTTTTTAAGGAGACAGATTATCCGCATGAATTTATAAAGCAGGATATTTATCTGTTTGAGCCAAGGAAGAAATATGACGTAGTGGTTGCGCTTTATCTGTTATCTTATGTACAGCGTCCGGAGCAGTTATTGGAGAAAATGAGGGCCTCGTTAAAGCCTGACGGTATGCTGCTTCTGATAGACAGCAATATGGAGGTTGAGCGGGCAGGTTGGTTTTCAGGACTGGAGAGGGAAGAAAACGGTCTGAAATGTCCTGATTTTACTAAAGTCTGGGAAAGCGAAGTAAGCCATAAAGAGCGTGATTACCGTATGGGCACGAAGCTTCCGTATCTTTTGAAAAAATCCGGATTTAAAAACATTCAGGCCAGAATCAGTGACAGGGTAATTATATATGACCCGGCGGATGAAGGGAAAAAGGAAACGAACGATATTTTCCGTTATGTGTATGAACATGAAGATTCCTATCAGGGAGGACCGGAATATTTTGCCGCGCGTGGGGCAGGATACCGGGAGGCTTGTGCATATGCGGATTATTATAAACGGACAAAAGATTATTTTGATTCTGCGGAGCCTTTTGCGGTGAAGACGTCGGGACTGTATTTTGTGTATGCCGGATTGTAGCTTAGAACGGAAGCGATATCTGCGGACGGGTCGGAGGGGAAACTGTGATGAGTGATAAAAAGAGCGAAGAGAAAAATAAAGAAAAGGGTTTTACAAAGAAAATATTGCGCAATAATATCTACGCCTTGAAACTGGCGTTTGAAATTTCAAAAAAGAGGGTGATATTTGCGCTCGTAAAGCGTCTGATTGAGTATCTGTTATGGGTGTTCTACAGCGCGTTTTTTGTGCGCTTTATTTTAGACGCCATTGAAAGGAGCAGGCCGTTAAGTGAAATACTGTCTGCAATTCTGGTGATTGGCGGGGTGAGCCTGCTTTTGGAGGCATTTTTGTATTATTGTAATAATGTTATGTTTCCGTCTCTGGACGTTATAATCTTTCACAGATTATACAACATGGTTTATAAAAAAGCGGAAAATGTTGAAATCGGCTGCTACGAGGACAGAGAGTTTTATGATTCGTTTTCGACGGCGTTAGATGATATGGGAACAAAGCTGTGTCAGTGTATTGACAATATGAGTACGGTAATAAGCGGAACTGTCGGCGGCGTGCTTGCCTGTTATACGATGGTTGAGATTGACCCGTGGACAGTTCTGTTTCTGATAGCGCCGCTTGTAGGAAATTTTATTTTTGCACCTAAGATGAATCAGATATATTATGAGCGCTACAAGGAAAGCGTTCCTTATGACAGAAAGATACATTATGTAAACCGTGTAATGTACCTAAAGGAGTATGCAAAGGAATTCCGGCTGTCGAATGTATATAATGTCGTGGAGGAGCAGTATGCGCAGGCAACGGAAGGAAAATCGGGGATATGGAAAGCATATTTTAAACGGGCGTTTTCAATCGGTATGCTGCAATATTTCTTTTCCTATATGGTGATTTTTGAGGGAATACTGTTATACGGGGCGTACCAGGCGATAGTTCCGGCCGTGCCCGGAGTCACGTTTGCACAGATGGCGGTGCTTACAAGCGTCATGGTTACGGCGTCGTGGGTCTGGGTTCAGGTAATCAACGCAGTGAACCGGAGCACGGAAAACAGTCTGTTGGTAGATAATCTGCGGCGATTTCTTGCTTATGAGGAGACAATCCCGGAGGACGGGGAAGGTTGCATTCCGGAACCGGAGGTTCATTCGATTGAATTTTCACATGTAAGCTTTGCCTACAAAGAGGGGCAGCCGGTGTTAGACGACGTATCATTTTGCGTTGAACCGGGAAAGAGCGTGGTACTGGCAGGGCAAAACGGCGCCGGAAAAAGTACGGTCATCAAGCTTTTGCTGCGTCTCTACGAGCCGGCGGAAGGGGTGATTAAAGTAAACGGGCGTGACATACGCGATTATCAGCCTGCCGCATACCGCAGATTGTTTGCCTGTGCATTTCAGGACGGTGCGGTTATGCCGGGAACCGTCCGCTATAATATCCTGATGGGCAGGGAGGGAAGCGACGAAGAAGTTGTGTCAGCCCTGAAGAAGGCGGGCATATATGAAAAAATGAAGCATCTTCCGTTGGGACTAGATACTCCGCTCACAAGGGAGTTTGACGAAAACGGGGTATTGCTTTCCGGAGGAGAATGTCAAAAAATACTGGTGGCGCGCGCATTTGCAAATCCGGCTCCGGTCTGGGTTTTTGACGAGCCGTCCTCCGCACTGGACCCGATTGCGGAACATGAACTGCTCTCCGGCATTTTGCGGGAAACGCAGGGAAAAACGAAGATTCTTATCTCACATAGGCTTTCATGCGTAAAAGATGCGGATAAGGTCCTGTTTTTTGAAAGCGGAAAAAAGGCGGAGGAGGGGACGCACGGCACGCTTATGCGCAAAAACGGAAAGTATGCAAAGATGTACCGCGTGCAGGAGCGCAATTACTTTGCAGTCGAACAGGACGGCAATGATTACTTTGAAGCAGAACGCGAGCAGGACTGTTTTGCAGTAAAACAGGAGGTGATGCCGTATGAAAACTAAGAAAGAAAAAAGGGCGGGACGTATACTGTCCAATAACTGTTTTATTATCGGGCTTTTGTTCCGGGCGTCGCCCCTTTACGGCGTCAGCATTATCGTGGAGGCCGTCAGACACAATCTTGTAAATTTTCTGGAGCAGACCATATGTGTATACCTGATATTGGATGTGATTGAGACAGGGAAGCCGTACAGAAATGTGTTGTACGTAGTTGGCCTGTTTCTGCTGTTAGATATCGCCGCCGCCGCGGTCAGCAATCTGTACGAGCAGCGGACTAAGCTTAAATGTCTTCCGATAGTGCAGAAGAAGCTAAAGGAGATGCTGTATGAAAAGGCGGGAAGGGTGGATATATCCTGTTATGACAATGTGGAATATTATAACGATTTTATGCTGTCTGTTTCGGAGGCGGACAGAGCGGTCAACCGTTCGGAGCAGCTTCTCAGGATGTGCTTTGGCGGCGTCACGGTTCTTCTCTGTTACGGAACATTTTTTGCGGTTCAGGATATGGCGTCCATACTGTTTGTTCTGGCATCCTTTGGGCTTAGAATGCTGTTTTCGAATTTTCTGAACAGATGGAGATACATAATCCGCCAGACGGAAAATCCGTTGGAGCGAAAGAGAGAGTATGTGAAGCGTATATTTTATCTGAAGCAGTACGCCAAGGAGCTCAGGCTGAATAAGGAAGCGTCGCGGAGTATGCATGAGGAGTTTGACCGGATTAATGAGGAGCTTTATCTGTTGCATAAAAAAATGGGAAGAAAGAGTTTTTGGCTGGATTTTACCGCAAAATACCTGATGTCGGATTTTGCTTTGGATATTATCTATGTTTTGTATCTGATTTTAAAGGCGGTGCTTGGCGGAACGCTTTCGCTTGGCGGCGTGGTCGTGCTCTATAATTCGGCGGCGAATCTCAGGCGGGGCTTTGGAACTATGGCTGACATCGGGCCTTATGCAATCGAAACCGGCCTGTATGTGGAAAAGATACGCTCCTTTCTGGAAAAGGAAAGCGCTATTATTAATATAAAAAGCTGTGAAATACCCGGGGGTGCGGGGGAACTGGAATGCAGGGGCGTATCTTTTGGATATCAGAAGGACGCGTTGATATTGAAGAATATCAACTTAAAAATCCGCGCTAAGGAAAAGGCGGCTCTGGTAGGTTATAACGGCGCAGGAAAGACCACGCTCATTAAGCTTTTGCTGCGTCTTTATGACCCGACGGAGGGAGCCATTTTCCTTGACGGGGTTGACATAAGGAATTATGACGTTGCCGAATACCGCCGTTATATCGGAGTGGTATTTCAGGACTTTCAGTTATTTGCGGCTGCGGTCGCGGAAAATATTGTGATGGACCGGCTTACCAAAGGCTATGAAACGGCGGCTCTGGCGGCTGTAAGAAAGAGCGGCTTTCTTGAAAAACTGCAAACGCTGCCAAACGGCCTTAATCAGGAACTGACAAAGGAGTTTTACGAGGACGGTGTGGAGCTGTCCGGAGGGGAGGAGCAGAAACTTGCAGTGGCAAGGGCGTTTTATAAGGAGGCGGGCGTCGTATTTTTGGACGAACCGTCCTCGGCGCTTGACCCTTTGGCAGAATACCGCCTGAACAGGGCAATGAAAGAGGTTGCGAGAGAAAAAACGCTGCTTTCTATTTCACATCGCCTTTCAACAACAAGGGACGCTGATATTATATATGTTATAGAGAACGGACGCATCACGGAACAGGGCACCCACGCGGAACTGCTGTCACGGGGAGGAGTCTATGCCGCTATGTGGGAGGTACAGGCGGGCAGATATGCATAGCCTGACGGAGACAATTTTAACTGTGATTGTTTTCTATACGGTAATACTACTGGCAATTCTGCCGATAATAGAGGTAACCCTGCAGGCCATAACATACTCAACTATAAGTTGAATTATACATATGAATTCCACTGTTTCGTTATTGTTGCCTGACTGAAACGTGAGCTATCATAAAATAAAAACGGGGGATATTTCGTATGCTTAACAGTATGAAAGTCGGAAATTTTATAATGGAAAAACGAAAGGCTGTCGGATTGACGCAGCAACAGCTTGCGGATAAGTTAAATATTTCTTTTCAGGCAATATCAAAATGGGAGAATGGAACTGCATATCCGAATATTGAAATACTGAAAGATTTGGCAATTATATTAGAAGTATCGGTAGATGAGATTTTGTCCGGCAGTGAAAAGAATGTAGAAGGATTATCATATAGTAAGGCCGGAATTGATATTACATATACAAACTCCATTAAGAGAGAAATGTCAATGCATTTAGAAACAAAGGACAAACGTGTTTTGAATGGTTTGGGGCCGTTTGCCTCTTTATATGATATCAAATTTCCGGATATTAAAAACCCTGTTCTGGTATTAAAGTCAGAGGAACCGGGCTCTAAGCAAAAGCTTGCCATGGAATACGGATATACAGAATCGATTTGCCATGATATGATTAATCATTTGGTGAACGACATAGCGGTTATGGGGGCAAAACCGTTGGCTGTACTGGATACTATAGTGTGTGGAAATGCAGAGAAAGACACTATAAAATCATTAGTAAAAGGAGTATCGGAGGCATGTAAAGAGAATGAGTGCTCTCTTGTGGGAGGAGAAACTTCTATACAGCCGTTCGTTGTTGATGCAGGAGTTTATGTTCTTACATCAAGCATTGCCGGTATTGTTGATAAAACAAAGGTGATTGACGGTTCGGCAATTGAAGAAGGAGATTCTGTTCTGGCTGTTGCTTCAAACGGCCTGCATACAAATGGATATTCGCTGGTTCGCCTGCTCATGGATAAAATGCCGCAAATTAAGTTGGATAAAATAGATGGATTAACATTCATAGAACAGATTATGAAACCACATACGCCATATTATAAGGCAGTCAAAGCTATGCTTGGCAAAGATATTATACATGGGATGGCGCATATTACGGGAGGCGGAATAGAAGGAAATCTGTGTAGAGTAATTCCGGAGGGATTAAGCGCGAGAATCGACTTATCAAAATTAAGAATACCCAATATATTTAAGTACATCCGTAATAGCGGGAATATAGGTGATGAAGAAATGCTGCGGACCTTTAATTGCGGCGTAGGTTTCAATGTTGTTGCAGCACAGAAAGATAAGGATAAGGTTATGAAGCATATGAATCAATTTTATGATTGCTATGAGATTGGAATAATAGAAACAGGAGAGCAAAAAGTAGTATTTGAAAACCGGATGAACTGGCTGTAGATGCAAAGAGTATGCAAAAACCTGATAATTATACATACGTAACGGTGAGATTTTTGTAACGGAAATATTATTATTTTAATATTTGAAGTTATAAGTCCAATGTAGTATACTGTCATTAAAATTATAGATATAATGTACTGCATAAAGGAGAAACTGCCATGCCGGTATTTGATTTTAAAAATGAACCTGTTGACAAAAAAGGCGGCGAGTGTACATATACGTCGTTTCACTCATATGAAAATGAAGCTACGCCCGAAAAGCCTATCATGGTTTTGGATAACAGCCGGAGAAAGTGGAAACACCATTCGACGGGTATTTTTACCAATCCTGTTAAGAGGACTTCGTTTGAATTTGACGAGGAGGACGGAACCGTCAGCGCCGACATACTGAGAATAGACTCAAGATTTATCAGTCTCCTCAAATGGCTTGGGGAGAATCATATAAGGATAAGGCTTTCGGGACAGAATACGGAGGAAGGCTACGCCGTATATAAGATTCGTGAACAGGCATTTGGAGGCGGGACAAAGCTCTCGTCCGAGGACGGTTTCCTGCAGTTCATGATAGAGAGGCTGCTTTCGGGCAATCCGCCTGCGACGGACGAGATTGACGAGGACGCCGAGGAGAGCGCGGACGACATGAAGATAACGAGTATACAGACCATTACTGATTTTATCGCCTGCGCCGGAAGAACTCTTCCGGACAACATACAGTTGTGGGCGAGGAGGAATCTTGCGGTTGCGAAGTCGCACGAGGTATCGCCCGAAGAGAGGAGACATGCCCAGCGCGCGCTGTCAATCATGCTCAACGTCAAATGGAAAAACAATTATTTTGAGTCGATTGACCCTGTGAAATCAAGACAGATACTGGACGAGGAACTGTATGGCATGGAGAGTGTCAAACAGAGGATAATAGAGACGATTATACAGATTAACAGAACCCACACGCTCCCGGCATACGGACTTTTGCTTGCCGGACCTGCGGGAACCGGAAAGTCACAGGTTGCCTATGCGGTTGCACGTATATTGCGGCTGCCGTGGACAACGCTTGACATGAGCTCGATTAACGACCCTGAACAGCTGACCGGCAGTTCCAGGGTGTATGCGAATGCGAAACCCGGAATTATAATGGAGGCTTTTGCGGCGGCGGGTGAGTCAAACCTTGTATTTATTATAAATGAGCTTGACAAGGCAAATGCGGGAAAGGGAAACGGCAACCCCGCCGACGTTTTGCTTACGCTACTCGACAACCTTGGCTTCACGGATAACTATATGGAATGTATGGTTCCGACCGTAGGCGTGTATCCGATAGCGACTGCCAATGATAAGAGCCGGATTAGCGCGCCGCTTATGTCGAGATTTGCCGTGATAGACATACCGGATTATTCTGCCGACGAGAAAAAGACTATATTTTCAAGATTTGTATTCCCGAAAATCCTTAAGCGCATGGGCATGGAGCAAAACGAGTGTATTGTAACTCCTGACGGCGTGTCTGCAGTGGTAAACAGATATTCAAACACTACCGGAATCCGGGACCTTGAGCAGGCGGCGGAGCACATAGCGGCAAACGCGCTGTACCGCATAGAGACCGGCAACGTGAAAAAGGTGTCTTATAACGCTTACACGGTTAACAGTCTGCTCGGTTAGGGATACGTGAATCGGCATTCCTGTATTATGTATGATTTTGTGTAAAAATGCAGACAGTATACTATGAAGAAGTATGAAGAAGTATAGTATGCTGACGGTTGACAGTAATTCTTTTTTCCCGTATTATAAGGATTAATGTTTAGTAATTATAATACGGGAGATACAATAAGATTAATATGGGCTTAATAAATGATTTTATAAAGAAAAACGGATTTGGAATTTTAGTATGTCTGTGCATATCTGTTCCGTCATGGTTTGCGGGAAAACAGTTTCCGATAGTCGGAGGGGCTGTGATTGCCATACTTTCGGGAATGATTATTAATATTTTTATTAAGAATAATAAAGCGCGGTTGGATGAAGGAATCAGGTTCACGTCGAAGAAAGTGCTGCAGTGGGCTGTCATACTTCTCGGTTTCGGTATGAATCTTACTGTAATTGTCAAGACGGGGCAGCAGTCGCTGCCTATTATTGTAGCAACGATAGGAACGTCGCTTCTTATCGCATTTGTATTGTGCAGGCTGCTTAACATACCGGGAAAAATAGCAACGCTTGTCGGAGTCGGTTCCTCCATATGCGGAGGTTCCGCTATAGCAGCGACGGCTCCGGTAATCGACGCCGACGACGAGGAGGTTGCGCAGGCAATATCGGTCATATTCTTTTTTAACGTGCTTGCTGCCATTATCTTTCCTGCCATGGGAAAGTTTCTCGGATTTGACACGGTATCGGGAGAGGCGTTCGGAATATTTGCGGGTACCGCGGTAAATGATACGTCGTCAGTTACTGCGGCGGCGTCGACATGGGACAGTATGTGGAAACTCGGCAGCGATACGCTGGATACCGCCGTTACGGTCAAACTGACAAGGACTCTTGCCATTATACCGATAACGCTCGTACTGGCGTTTATGCGTACGAGAAAAGAGAAAAAGCAGGGTACGGACGGAAACAGGGTAAGCTTAAAAAAGATATTCCCGTTTTTTATCTTATACTTTGTCGCCGCATCCATAATTACTACAATTGCGCTTTCATGCGGCGCAGACCCTGCTATGTTCGCGCCTGTCAAGGAACTCAGCAAATTTTTTATTGTACTTGCGATGGCGGCCATAGGCCTTAATACAGATATCGTCAAGCTAATAAGAACAGGCGGCAAGCCGCTTGTAATGGGTCTTTGCTGTTGGGCCGGCATAACGGTTGTCGGGTTATTCATGCAGCATTTGATTGGAATCTGGTAATACTTGACGAATACTGATTGCTATTTGACGGGAATCCTGTAATGTCGGAGGTGTTATATGAAGCAGTATAATGTGACCGGAATGAGTTGTGCGGCGTGCAGCGCACGCATTGAGAAAGCAGTTTCCAAAGTGCCCGGCGTTGAATCCTGTTCAGTCAGTCTTCTGACTAATTCTATGGGTGTAGAAGGCGGGGTTTCTGATACGGAAATAATAAAAGCTGTTTATGACGCAGGATACGGCGCGTCTCCAAAAGGCGGGGGTGATGAAGAAAGCGAACAGGCTGATTTGGAAGATTCTTTGAAAGACACACAGACGCCTGTTCTCCGTAACCGGTTAATTGCATCTTTGATTTTTCTTGTTATACTCATGTATGTCTCTATGGGCCATATGATGTGGAACTTCCCTATGCCGGCATGGTTTAACGGAAACCATGTTGCAACAGGTCTTTTACAGCTTATGCTCACATCTGTAGTCATGGTAATAAACCAGAAGTTTTTTATTAACGGTTTTAAGGGGCTGATAAAGCGCTCGCCAAATATGGATACGCTCGTTGCACTCGGCTCCGCGGCTTCTTATTTGTGGAGTGTATACGTATTGTTTTTGATGAGTGACGCCGCTGCAAAGGGTGAGAGTGCGCTTGCCATGAAATATTTGCATGATTTGTATTTTGAATCGGCGGCGATGATACTCGCACTCATAACGCTTGGAAAGATGCTTGAGGCATATTCAAAAGGAAAGACGACCGATGCGCTAAAAAGCCTTATGAAGCTTGCGCCGAAGACCGCTAATATACTGATTGACGGCGTGGAGACAAAGGTTGATATAGAAAAAGTAAAGCCCGGTGATATATATGTAGTCCGTCCGGGCGAGAATATCCCGGTAGACGGTATTGTATTGGAGGGCAGCAGCGCGGTAAACGAGGCGGCCTTAACGGGAGAAAGCGTTCCGGCGGATAAAGAAGAGGGAGATAAGGTTTTTGCTGCTACAATCAACCAGTCGGGTTTTGTAAAATGTGAGGCCCTGCATGTTGGAGAGGATACCACGCTGTCGCATATAATAAAAATGGTGAGCGACGCAGCTGCGACAAAAGCTCCCGTGGCAAAGATTGCCGATAAGGTGTCGGGCGTATTTGTTCCAATCGTTATCGCTTTGGCGCTCCTAACTACAATTATATGGCTTGCAACCGGCGCGGCTTTTGGTTATGCGCTTGCCAGGGGAATATCGGTTCTTGTGATAAGCTGTCCATGTGCGCTCGGTCTTGCAACTCCGGTGGCGATAATGGTAGGCAACGGCGTCGGCGCGAAAAATGGAATACTGTTTAAAAACTCGGCGGCTCTCGAGCGGACGGGAAAAGCAGATATTGTCGTACTTGATAAGACCGGAACGATAACAAAGGGAGAGCCGGTCGTCACGGATATTATTACTTCCGAAACATTTGATGAGAAAATGCTATTGCAGATTGCCGCGTCAGTCGAGAGTATGAGCGAGCATCCGCTTGCAAAGGCCATAGTGAAAAAGGCGCAGGATATGGAACTGGGCCTGTATGATATAAAAGGGTTTAACAGTCTGACGGGCAGCGGCGTTGAGGGATTTATTGATGATGATAAGATAACGGGCGGCAGCATAAAATATATCAGCACCATTACAGATATTGATAACAAATATAATGAAATAATGGATGGACTTACGGAGCAGGGAAAGACGCCTCTGTTATTTACAAAGGGAAACATATTTGCGGGGATAATTGCAGTTGCCGACACGCTTAAGGAGGATAGCGCCGATGCAGTGGACAGGATGAAGTCCATGGGGCTTAAGGTTGTAATGCTCACGGGAGACAACGAGAGAACGGCAAATGCCATCGGCAGGCAGGCGGGCGTTGACATGGTAATTGCGGAAGTGATGCCTGACGGAAAGGAAAATAATATAAGAAAATTATCCGAGCAGGGGAGCGTTATTATGGTCGGAGACGGCATTAACGACGCGCCGGCGCTTACGAGGGCCGATATAGGAATCGCAATAGGGGCAGGAACCGACGTGGCGATAGACGCGGCGGACGTTGTTCTCATGAAGAACACGCTTATAGATGTGCCGGCGGCGATACAGCTTAGCAGGGCGGCGCTGCGCAACATACATGAGAATCTGTTCTGGGCATTTATCTATAATGTGATTGGTATTCCGCTTGCGGCAGGCGTCTTTGTGCATTTCGGCCTTACGCTGACGCCTATGTTCGGGGCGGCCGCAATGAGTCTTTCAAGCTTCTGCGTCGTATCAAACGCGCTGAGGCTGAACCTTTGTAAAATATATGATGTGTCCAAATATAAAGCACGAAAAAGACACGGTATAAAAGCGGCGGACGGGGAAGAAAATAATAATGATACCGCTAACGACGACGCACGCGGTAATCAGGCATTTTATAGGAAAGAGCATAGTAACGGAACAGATAATAATGAATCAGATAAAGATAATAGTAATATTATAGAAAAGGATAATGTTGAGATGAAAGGAGATAAAAAAACAATGAAAAAAACAATGGTAATCGAGGGAATGATGTGCGGACACTGTGAGGCAAGCGTAAAAAAAGCTTTGGAACAGATTGCGGGCGTTGCGGGCGCCGAGGTCAGCCATGAGACCGGCAAGGCAGTCGTAAGCTGTTCGGATGATATTGGAGAAGATGTGCTGAAAGCTGCCGTTGAAGCACAGGACTACAAAGTTGTATCTATAGACTAATCCGGCAGACACTTGTAGCACATGCTGTATTTGACCTGCGCGTCTATGCTGCGCTTCGGTTAGCGCGCTGCGTACGCGGGAATGAAGCGAGGTAACGGAAATGGGTTTATATCTGGAGATTTTTTTAATCGGCGTCGGGCTTGCGATGGACGCCTTTGCCGTCTCTGTGTGTAAGGGACTTGCAATGCAGAAAGTCCGTAAAAAGGATGTACTTGTAATCGGTATATTTTTTGGGGGCTTTCAGGCATTCATGCCTTTTATCGGATGGCTTCTGGGAACAAGATTTGAGCAGTATATAGTTGAGTTTGACCACTGGCTCGCATTCATTCTTCTCAGCCTGATTGGCGGAAAGATGATATATGAGGTTATAAAGGGGGATGACGAGGAGCCCGGAGATGAAAAGAGAGATATGCCTCTCGACATAAAGGAGCTGTTTATACTGGCGATAGCCACCAGCATAGATGCTCTTGCAGTCGGAATTACATTTGCTTTCTTGTCATACCCGCTTGTGCAGTCGGTGGCTATTATAGGAATTACAACTTTCTTTATATCGGCGGCCGGAGTTTTTATAGGGAATATATTTGGCAACAAATTTGAGAAAAAAGCCGGATTTGCAGGCGGGGTCATCCTGATTTTAATCGGGCTTAAAATATTGCTTGAACATTTGGATATAATTAGTATTTAAAATTACATTTATAATTATTTATTCTCTT
>JAAVXK010000007.1 GCA_022790615.1 Lachnospiraceae bacterium | reverse complement strand
ATATCCTTTGCCATATCGCCCTCCTTGAGGGAAATATAGCCGCCGCAGCATTCATTCCTGTATGGGTATATTACCGGCTCCGCGCCGATTGCCCTGATAAAATCTTCAAGAATCTTAGGATTCTCAGGATTATCAAACTCAAGTATCTTACCCGGCCTTAAAAGCAGGCAGCCGTAGTAAGCTCCTATCTTCTTTCCTTTCAGAGGGTTCGTAACCTTTTCCTTAAGTGTGTCGAACCCAACCACATCACGCAGTACTTCAAGAAAATGAAGCACCTTCGTCTCACCCGCATACGGTTCTTCGAGCTTCATATAGTTATTTGCCCTGGTACGGATGTCTTCAACATTCTTCATATCGTCATTAACACGTTTGATAACATGGTGGCATGCCGAACAAAGTGTTATAAGACTCTGGCCCTTTTCCTTTGCCTCATTAAGCGCACGGACAGAGGAAAGCTTGGTTGCAATCTCGTCACTGCCGAGCGGATATACGCCGCCGCAGCACTGCCAGTTTTCAATTTCCTCCAGTTCAAATCCCAGTGCCCTCGCCGAAGCTCTGGCATATGCGTCCAGATCTTTTGCCTTATTTTTCAGGGTACACCCCGGATAATAACTGTACTTCATGACATTTATCCTTTCTTAATTATAATTAAATATCGATTTTCGTCCATATCAGATATGGGATGAATACCAACAATGATACAGAATTATTACTTATTATTAATCTATATGGAAGTTATCCCATCTAATATTAAATTTCAATCTGTGCAATAACGTCTTTGAGAGTCTTTGCGCTCGCCTTGAGCTTCTCAATCTCACTGTCGGTCATTCGGGTAGGCACCTTGCCCTGTATACCGTTAGGGCCTACAAGTGTGAGCGTGCTTAAGCATACATCTTCAATGCCATACTCCCCGTGCATCATCGAAGATACCGTTGCAATTGACTCATATGCTGAAAGAAGTCTTGAACAGAGCTCGCACACTGCCGTGGCAACAGCATAGAAAGTCGCTCCCTTGTTTGCGATAATCTTACCGCCCGACTTGTGTACATATTCTTCCATTGCCGCCTTGTCAATCTCTTTTACGTCTTTTCCGAGCTTCTTCATTATCTCATAATACTCGTCTACATTTACTCCCGAAACATAGGCATTGCTCCAAGGTACAAATGATGAATCGCCATGTTCTCCGAATACATAGGCATGAATATTTCTCTGTGCAACTCCGAAATGTTCTGAAATACCACACTTAAGCCTTGCCGTGTCAAGTACGGTACCCGAACCGATAACCTGCTTCTCAGGAAGTCCTGATATCTTAGTAAATACATAGGTTAATACATCCACAGGGTTGCTGACTATAATGTACAATGCATTCGGCGCCGCTTTTACAATCTCCGGCGTTATGGATTTGATAATATTTACATTTGTCTGTGTCAGCTCCAGACGTGTCTGACCAGGCTTACGAGCCATTCCTGATGTGATAATTACAATATCGGAATCCTTGGCATCTTCATACTCCCCGGCTACAATTGAAATTGGGTCACGGAAAGAGGTTCCCTGAATGATATCCATAACCTCTCCCTCAACCTTCTGCTTATTAATGTCAATAAGCACGATTTCAGAGGCAATATCCCCCAGTGACAAATTGTAAGCTATTGTAGCTCCAACGCTTCCTGCTCCGATGACGGTAATCTTACTACTCATAAATAGTCTCCTTTCATTCATGGTTGTGCCTTTTTGGCGGCATGTAGTTTGCTTTCTTACTCTAAGGAAACGCTGATTCAAGCGTTTCCTTAGAGTTCTGCTGTTATATCAGCATAACACATTGATAACTTTTTAACAAGACCTTTTTTTCTGTTTTTCTTTCCAATTCGACATGAAAAATATCCTTATTTAATAACAGCCTTAACCTTTTTAAATCCTGACTTTTTAATCATTTTTTTGTATGAAGAAAGCTTTTTGGAAGGCACTTTAATCTTTGCCTTAGAACTGATTCCGGAAAATGCATTCTTTCCGATATTTTTTATGGCAATAGACTTTATCGTTATTTTCTTAAGTTTCTTTGCACCCTTGAACGAATTCTTCGATATGCCTGTAACATTATATGCATGTCCTTCAACTTTAATAACCTTTGGAATCGTTACCGAGGTCTTGTTCTTTTTAACCAATCCGGTAACGCTGACTGTCTTTACGTTCTCTGCCGACGCGGTTATCACATACTTAATGTTGCCTGATTTTACAGTCGTTCCTTTTGCAGGCAAAGTGACGGGCGGCGTCTGAATCTGCTGCACCGGAGGCTGGACAGATACCTGGCCGCCCGTATTTTTCTTAACGAGCGCTTTTACGGCGTTTTCAATATTTGCCGCCGCTGCCGAAGTCTCCGCCTCCGTTGAGGACGGATTGGAATATACATTACGGCCCGCCGCAACCGCTGCCTTAAGGGTATCAATTCCGGCCTGCTCATATTCAGCGGCATTGATTGCTTCAGCCGCCTTGATAGCGCTCAAAAGCTTTCCGAAATGGGCTGGAAGAGCCGCAAAATCAGCCTTAACCTTAAGGTTCTCAGCCCTCATTACGAATGAATCGCCGTCAAGCTCTATATCTCCCTCCGTTCCGGTCACCTTAAATGAACCCGGCACAAGATAATATCCTTCGTCCGCCACAGCCGACAGCTTAACCGTATTTCCGGCGTACAAATCAACTCCGCACTGAAGAATCTTTCCGTTTTTTACGTCCGCGTCTGCTTCAAGCCTATACGCCGTAAAAAGCTTATTTACAATGACATCCGCCCATCTTTTTCCGTGTTCGATAAGGCCGAGCTTACTCATATGAAGATTATCGGTATGCCTGTACTCACCCAGAAGGTCGTCCGTAGTCGGTCCGACAAATATATTGTAGTTATTGCAGGCTGCCCTCTGTGTGGCTTTCATTGCCTCCATTTTTGCAGTATTATTATAATTCGACCATGCATACGACACCTGCGCCACAAACCAGTTCATGTCATATCCGGCGTCCTGTCTCGACTTTTCAATAAGGGCCGTCAAGTCTCTCAGATACTCGTCGTTAGGCGTTGAATCCGTATCGGCTTCACCCTGATGTAATAGGAACGACCTGCAGCCGTACAGCTCAAGCTTTTCTATAGCCTCGGCAATCGGTGTATAGTTTTTGCCAAGCAATTCATTAATCGTTGACCCACCTACTCCCGTAGAACAGAATCCCACGGGAACACCAAGCCTGTCAACAAGCTCATCACCGAGCGTAGGCCACGGCGAACCTCCTCCGTTTCCGGTATTAAACCCGCTATTGTTCGGCTGGCTGTCTTCACAGTGCTGCCATGTGCTGTCAGCTGCCTTGAAAGCTGAAACCAAATCAGATTCGGAAACCGTCTTCTCTCCGCCAAAGTTACATGAATTGGACTGTCCGCCGGTAATAAATACCTCTCCTACCCCGACATGCTCCACTTCCGTCCTTGAGGTCTCATTTCCCGCCGCGTCAAATGTTGCAACTACAAGCCGATACCATCCTCCTGCAGGAACATTTTTAATAACAGAACTGTACATTCCGTCAATCTCAGCCAGCGAAACCCAGTCTGCTACGACATTCCCTTCGCTCTCAAGCCTCGCCTTAACGGACTCACTTCCATCATAAGACGCCTCAACCGTTACGTCCGCAGTATTGTCCGCATTCCTTTGGAACACTGCCCTGTCAGTGGGAAAAGTGACTCCTGGTCCGCCCTCCGCACAAGTCTCCGGTGCAAACGCTATCATTACCCACAGCACAAACGCACATGCACAGAACAGTCCCTTTTTTGTCATTCTTGTCAACATCGCTTTTAACATTGCTTTACCTCTTTTCTTTTATATTTTTTTCTTCATAAATCAAATTCTTCTTGTACTATCCTATTGATATCTGATAAATCCCCAAAATATAGTTGCACATCGACAAAGCAGACAAGCGTGACAATGCGACCGCATTGTCAAATGAATCCGACGATGTTCAATAATATGAATTGAAAGTCACTTTTTCGGATATCAGCAGGTTGGCACACTGGCAATTTATTTAATAACATATAATATGCTGCCAAGACCACGTTATCATCTCATATTATCTCTTCTGTCTAGGTTTTTTTCAACATTTGTTACGGAAAGCAGCTCATTTGTTCTGTGTCAAAGCGCGT
>JAAVXK010000043.1 GCA_022790615.1 Lachnospiraceae bacterium | reverse complement strand
GTCTTGAGGAGAATCAGAATTATTACTTCTATGTTTGTGGATATGTTATTATTAATACGGATAAGGGTGAGATTCCTGAATTTTCTGACAGGTCGGATATACTCAGCGTTAATATGAGCGCGCCGACACCTACGCCGCAAGTGACAAATTCGCCAAAACCTGAAATTACACCGACGCCTGCGCCTTTGGTAACGCCAGAGCCGACGGAAACGCCTGCGCCGACGCCTTCGGCATCGCCGGAGTCGGGAATAAAAGACAAAAAGGCCGGCTCGTTCATTATAACGGATGCTGTTAATTCATATATCAGCTTTTCATGGAGTGCGGTTGACGGCGCGGAAGAATATGAACTTAGTTATTCAAATACGCCTAACGGCGAGAGGATACCTCTCAGGCGTATAAGCGCCTCAGAGACATACTGCAGGAATATAGAAGTTACAGGGGCAATGTTTAATGTGCGGGAGAACATTAATGTTACGGACGTACAGGCATACGGACAGACTAGGAATGAAGAGCGCTACTACTTCATAAGGGCTGTCGCAAAAGGCGAGTACAGCCAGTATTCTGATTATGTAAAAGTTGCGCTGCACACGGAACAGCTTATGGCGCCGGATGCGACTCCGACACCTGCGCCAAACCCGTCGCCGACGTTGTCACCGGGAACAGATGACGATGGTTATACGGTAGGCTCTAAGAAAAAGATTGGAAAGCTTATATACAGAATAACGGCTAAGTCAAATTCTGCTATGACGGTTGAAGTTGTTAGGCCTGTTAAGAAGACATACAAGTCTGTTACAATACCGGCGACAGTTAAGATTGGCGGAAAGGAATACAAGGTTACTTCTGTTAAAGCTTCGGCATTCTTAAAGAATAAGAAGCTTGCCAGAATTGTATTTGGAAAGAATATCAGGAAGATAGGCAGAAAATCGTTCTATGGATGCAGGAAACTGATGAATATAACATTTAAGACGAAAAATGTTAAGTCATTTGGCAAGAAAGCATTCCACGGTATAACAATGAAATGCAGGTTCATAATTCCGAAGAAAGTACTTGCCAAATACAAAAAACTTATTAGAAAAACGGAGGGCTGATTATGAAAAAAATTGTGAAGAGAGTTTTAGGTGCAACACTGGCGGCGTCAATTGTGATGTTAAACTGCGGCAATGTTATGGCGGCCGACAAATCAGTTTCATACTCTGAGCTCATGGCTGACGAGGAAGTTCATTCAGGAGCCGACGATAACATCGACATAGAGGCAGAGGAGATTTTCGGCGTCGAGAAAGCAACAACTAATATTGACAGCAGCAGTAAGAAGTCAGATAATAGTGATTCAAAGAAAACCTCCAAGTCCGAAACAACTGCCAAAAAGACAACAAAGGCAGACGATACTCCTAAGACCGGACTTGAAGAAACGCCTGCATATATACCCATACTGTTTCTATCTGCTGCGGCAGCAGCGATGTTAGTGGCGGGAGTGAACATATTTGGAAGAAAGAGACGTATTGAAGGAAAGCGATAACAAACCTGATAATAATGGTGACGCCCTGGCCCGTGACGAGCAGAAGATAACTATGCTGCGGGAATCTCTTAAAAGCGCCGATACGGATTTGCTTGTGGAAACATATGAGATGATTGTGAAGAAAAAGCGGTTTTTTGAGACAGAGGCAGGGGCGTCTTATATCAATGAGTTAAAGCAGGAAATTCAGGTAAGAAACATGCTGTCCAAGATGGACAGGAAAAAAGAAATGATAATTGCAACGGTCATGATTGCCGTTGCAGTTATCTGTATTATTGGGGCTGTGCGTTACGGCTATAATATCTTTCATGAACAGTATGTATATAAGGAGAGTCAGGAAGAGATAGATAATCTGAAAGTAATGTTAGATATTGACGAGTCGTCGGCCGCTTCGGAAGATGACGTATATGTTTCGCTGGATATAGGCGTGGGAAAAAAAATTCTTAAGAAATACAGAAAGATATATGAGAAGAATCATGATTTTATCGGATGGCTCACGATACCCGGTACACAGCTTGACTATCCCGTAATGCATACCGGCAATAATACCTATTACCTCACGCATGGTTTTGACAGGGGAAAATCGGAGATAGGAATTCCTTTTCTTGATATGCGTAACAATTGGGAGAATCCGGATGACAACCTTATAATATACGGCCATAATTTGAAAAACGGGAATATGTTTGGATGTCTCAAAAATTATCTGGATAAAGATTATTATGACAAACATCCGGTAATCCAATTCGATACCCTATATGAAAAGGCACAGTATGAGATAATAATCGTAGGACTATCAAGGGTTGCGAATACAAATGAGGATGTATTCCGATATTATGAGTTTTTCAATGCCGAGAGCGGGCAGGATTTCAAACATGCCATAAGGGAAATGAAAAAGCTTGAGCGTTATTCAACTGGAAAAAAGGCCAAATGGGGGGATAAGCTTATTACATTGTCCACCTGCAACGATTTCGTTGACAACGGAAGGCTGTTTGTCGTTGCGCGAAAAGTAATAACTGGCTGAGTACTCTATTTTATAAAAACATTTATAAAAACTTTCCACCTGCAGCTTGCAGCCGTACAAGTGGAAAGTTTTTTGAGTTCACAGCTTTCGAAGGCGCTGCTTTGCGGGTGAATACCTTCCGCATTTTTTATAGTATTCCCTTGCAAGCTTTTTATTGCCCGTGCACTCATATATAACGCCTATATTGTAATACGGTTTATAGCTGTTGCACCCTTCTATCTTACACGCATTGAATTTTGCAGCTTTTTGGAATTCGTTGACGGCATTGTCAATGAACCCGTTATTCATATATATAAGTCCCATCAGGAAAACAAATTCACATGAATGGGAGAAGTCGCCGTATATACCCTCAAGTGAAAGGGCGGCCTCGTATCTTCCGGTATTGAGAAGAGTATAACCGTAACTTGTGACAAGGTCGCTGACATATTCTAACGACGGTTCAAGGTCAAAGTAAAGGCATTTGTCGAACAATTCACGCGCCGTCTCGTAATCGTGACGCATATAGTAACTTTTGCCGAGCTGATACAGCACATACGGGTCGTCGGGATTGTCTTCGTGCATCCTGGATAGGAGTTCTATGTTTCGCGCTGTCTTTTGTTCTATGAAGAACTCGTCTCCAAAGTAGCCATAATGGTCAAATGTGAGTCCTGTCTCAACGTATGTACGTTCCGAATCGCTGGGATTGCGTAACGGTACAAGCTGTTCATGGACAATACCGCTATATATAAATCTTCTTTTTGAAAACATTCTGGGAATACGTTCTATATTGACTGTCTCCCCGCCGTCGTCCTGGCCGTTGCTGTAAAAACTCCGGCATGTAATATTTCCAAGTATATTGTCGTCTGAGCGGGTTATCCTGTCGGCAAGTTCTCTAAGATGTGCCGCGTCAGCGTCAGACGCCTTTAACACCTCGTCGGCGTCTACGGAGAGTATACAGTCATATGAAGCCTTTGATACAGCGAAATTACGTGCGGCGGAAAAATCATTGCACCACTCAAAATCAAAGATTTTGTCAGTGTATTTTGAGGCCGTTTCCCTTGTGCCGTCAGTCGAACCCGTGTCTACAAATATGATTTCAATGTCTGGAATAGTGAGCGCGGAAAGGCATTTGTCAATTACCCGCTCCTCGTTTTTTGCAATAATACATACTGACAGCATAAAAGCTACCTCCTGAAATACATCCTATAAATATTATATCGGATAATTTACAAAAACCCTGAAAGAACAAGCCTTTCAGGGTTGATATACGTGCGTGAGAGGATTCGAACCCCCGACACCTTGGTCCG
>JAAVXK010000011.1 GCA_022790615.1 Lachnospiraceae bacterium | reverse complement strand
GGCCTATGTATTCCGAGAGAAGTTTCGGTCTCAGGCTGTTTTCAATTCTTCCCTCTTCTTCGATTAATTCAGTAGAAATAACCCTCTTACTCATACGCGTTTCAATCCTTCCCTGAGAAGTTGTTCGACCGTCATATCAGGCGTAATGTCAACGCTTTTGACACTTTTAAGTGCATCACTCTGCGAATATCCAAGCGCAACAAGCGCCGCAGCCGCCTCGTTTACAATCGAGTCGTCCACACCTGCGTTATCGTTTTCTCTTTTCTGTGCATTTGACAACTTCTTCTCAAACGCCTCCTCAAGGTCAACCTTGTCCTTCAGCTCAAGAATAAGCTTGCTTGCAGTCTTCGGTCCTATCCCTGGGGCTTTCGCGATAGCCTTTACGTCATCGGATAATATAGCGAACCGCAAATCGTCAGACGTCATGGCTGAAAGTATTCCAAGCGCGGCTTTCGGCCCTATACCATTTACCGTGATAAGCTTTCCAAACATCTCAAGGTCATCTCTGTCTGAGAATCCGAACAGCTGCACGGCGTCCTCCCTCACATTCATATATGTATGCACACATACTTCGCTTCCGGTATGCGGCAGGCCGTCTGCAAGCGATGCCGGAACCATAATTCTGTACCCTATTCCGCCGTTTTCGACTATTATCTCGCCGTCTGTAACCATAGACAGACTGCCCTTTATGAATGCAATCATGAACTAGTCCTCCAATTTGCTGAATTTTCCCATCGAGCGGATCAGTCTCCCCTCGTTCATAAAGCCAATTACACTATATAAATCTATCTCGAGGCTCTCCGATATCTGGAGCGCGTTACTGTTTGGATATTTTCTTAAATATTCCTCGATTCTGTCAAACACCGTCTCGTCAAGCTTAGAACACTCAGGGCAGAAGCCCGTCCGTATCTTTGAACGAAATGTTTTAAAACAATGCTTACACCTTCCGGTATACACCATTCACACCTCCTACGTAAGCGTCGCAAACAGGTTCAGCACAGGCTGTATAAGTTTGTGTACAAACGGCCTGTCAACCCACTCGTCGTACTTATACTCCCTGCTCTGTTCAAAAGTATCCATAAAATCATCGTAAATATCTTTCAGCACGTCGTCATTGCATACCCACACACCGTTCTCATAGTGGAGGTAAAAGCTGCGATAATCCATATTGACAGTGCCGACAACACCGCAGCATTCATTCATAATAACCTTTGAATGAATAAATCCCGGGCTATATTCATATATTTTTATACCGCCCGCCAGAAGCGCGCCGTAATTGTAATTCGTAAGCAGCTTTACTATCTTCTTATCCGGAATTGCAGGCGTTATAATCCTTACGTCCACGCCTCGCTTTACCGCCTCAATCATCGTAAGTATCATATGTTCCTCAAGTATGAGATACGGCGTCATAATGTACACATAATCGTCCGCGCCCGCAATTATCTGCTTATAGACGCTTCCTATCATATTTTCCTCCGAATATACCGGGCCGTCGGCAAGTATATGACAGAACGAATCGTTTACAGGAAACTTTTTCTCTGTTTTATATTTTACGTAATGCATCGTCTCGTCGGGACAGCACATGCTCCACATCTGCATAAACGTCATGCTAAGTCCCCAGACGCCCTCTCCCTCAAGCCTGATTCCGCAATCCTTCCAAACTCCGAACCGCTCAACGAGGTTCGCGTATTCGTCTGCAATGTTGAATCCCCCGGTGTAGCCTATCTCGCCGTCAATCACGACAATCTTCTGATGGGTTCTGTAATTCATAATCAGCTTGTCGGTATATTTTTTTATCGGGTTAAATACGATTGTGCGTATGCCTTCTTTGTTAAGATTATCGGCAAAATGCTTATCCGTCCTCAATATTGCTCCAAAATCATCATATATAAAAACAACTTTTACGCCCTCCTTGACTTTTGCAAGAAGAAGTTCGTGCAGCATATCCCAGAGCGCTCCCTCGGCAACAATAAAAAAATTAACAAATATAAACTTTTTTGCCTCAAACAAATCTCTAAACATATCGTTAAATACATAATCGCCCATGGAATAATATTTCATTTTTGTGTTGGAAAACAGCGGCGATTTCGTACTGCTAATATATTTTGTAATCTTTTTCACGCGCGGTTCCGTATGAATCAGCTTCTCGGAAAGTTCCTCATTTTCATAATAGTATGGGTAGCTTTCAGCTATTCTGTCCCTGGCGTTTTCATGCATCCGCTGCCTTGTCTTTTTTCTTCCCCACATATAGTACATAATATGCCCCGAAATCGGCAGAAGAAGGGCGATGGAAAGCCAAGCCACCTTAAACGAGGCGTTTTTGCTCGCATTGGTCAGTCCGACGGCGACAAAAAAACTGAGTATCTCAAGCACCAGATAAAAATAAACCGTATACTGCCTGAGAACTGCGGGAAGATATATTATTATAAATATCTGAAACAGTATAAGAAGACCTATAACAATTCCGCGCAGAAGACCGCTCATATGGTTCTTGATTCTGCCCTTTACATTTGTCATGGAAGTCTCTTTTATATATTTTAACTCCTGTTTCTGCTCTTTGTAGTCATTTTTTAGAAGTTCTTTCTGCTCTTTATGTTTGCGCCTCGACTGATGGGTATCCTGGGTATCGGTTTTCCTCTCCTTATATTCGTTCTTTAAGTCAACCTTTTTTTCCTTGTAGTCTTTTCTTATTTCCCTTCTGTCAGAAACTTTTTTCTCTTCACTGTGAGACAAATCGAGGCTGCTTATCATCTCGCTGAGTTCGTCCCGCTGGGTATCTTTTTTTTCATCTCTGTGCATACTTTTTCCTTCTCCAACTAAGTTCTATAAATATATTATGATGCAGTCATTCAAAAACCTGTGCAAAGTATTTTTCAAAAAATGCACTGTCATTAAGTAATTCATCGGTCATCTCAATGTAATAATCCTTCAAAGTATAATCTTCCCTGAAGATGTGCGTTTTATCTGAAAAGCATCCCGGTTTTTTTACCGGAAGAAACTTCCCGGCCTTTGTCACGAAGCATTCTCTTTTAACCGCCTTTCTCCTTACTGACGGCTCTGTGTAGACAGCTACGCTTTTATGAATGACATTTCCCTCCTCTATCATATAATAATAGTCCTTATAATCAGTAAAATAATACTTAAGCGTATCATTTCGAACAGGCACCTTTAAAATAATCTGACTGTCTAAGCACCTGCACTCAATATCGCCGTCAAGCGTAAATGAACAGTCATACGGGAAATTTCCCGAATAGATTAACCGTATGACGCCGTCGTTACAAAACTGTGCATGCTCATACCGTACATGCATACCGCCCAGTTCTTTAAGAAATAAGAGAACCGATACCTGTGACAATCCGACAATATCCTCATAATTGTGAAGGAGAAGAAGTTTAAGCATCGGCTCATTTTCTTTTCTCATCATCTTATTGTGTATGTACGCAACATACACCTCTATCAGTGCTCCACCGTCAAACATATCTTCCCTGTCGATTCCGATATACTTTTCAAATGATTTAAGCTTTTTATTTTCAAGCCCCAGAGGCTTCGCATATTTTCTGAGCGCCACATATATATCCAGATGCTTTTTATTTTCAATAGGACCAAAATCCACTTTATGCCTTTTACATTTTGCCCTTATAAACGGAATGTCAAACGAACTGCCATTGTACTGCATAAGCACCTTACGCGTGTCCACAAATGAAACGAAGCGCTTTAGCATTTCCTTCTCACTGTCGTAATCGTCTGCAAACCACTGGATTACATTGAATTCTTTTTTTTCTTTATCAAAATAACCAGCGCCGATTAGATATATATTTGACGTCGCTGACGCAAGCCCCGTCGTCTCTATGTCAAAAAAACATAGTTCCTCTATATCAAACTCATTATACGGGTAAAAATCCCATCTGCCATCTAACGGCGATATCATTTTTTCACATGCAAAATTATGCATATATATCTGCAAGTTTTCATCCTCCAAGTTTTTGCCACGGTTACTAAAAAACTGCCACTAAACAGTGACAGTCTCTTATGAACAAGCTACGCTCATTATATCATCTCTATTATGCTTCCTCTGCAGTTGTAAGAACTTCTTTCTTGTTGTATGAACCACAACTCTTACATACCCGGTGAGGTACCATAAGTTCTCCACATTTGCTGCATTTCACAAGAGTAGGCGCGGACATTTTCCAATTCGCGCGTCTCTTATCTCTTCTTGCCTTTGATGATTTATTCTTAGGACAAATTGACATTCCGTTACACCTCCTAACAAACTATTGCGATATTACATTAACTTCGCTCACACTTGACATATTATACTTATAAAATCATATTTTGTCAATCGTTTTTTTGTAAGTTATTCATCTTCCTGCTCCAACGACTCTAACCATGCAATCGCGGTATCTCCCCCGGCGGCTTTCTCAAAAACCGCCTCGGACAAACGCTTAAAATTATTACCGGAGCTTGTAGCGCCTGTTAGTGCGTCGATATCAGGCAGTTCGCTCATACCTTTCAGCTGCGTGGCATAGTAGCGCGTATACTCGTTAGGATACGTACCTGTGACAGACTTCATATTATTCATATATGCATTATCCCAGCTCTTTATAAAACCGGCTGCATTCTCTGCATTATACTCTGCTGTGACAATAACCCCGTTCTTAACGGTAATCGTCAAAAATTCTCTCCATCCATGGGAATACTCCATCATCTGTGCAGTAAAAGTGCCGTCCTGAAGAACTGTCTTCTCCTGTGTTTTACCGCACCCTGCAAGTACAAGCATGACGGCCGCAAGCACTAACGCCTTTTTCCATTGTCTCATCTTATTTCCTCCTGCCCCTGTTCATTTAATGAAATTGAAATCTCGCAAGAAGCTTTCTCAAATTCTCTGATTCCTGTTTCAGCTTAACACTTGCGTCTTCGGTATTCTCGGCACACTGCATATTCTGACTGGTAATCTCAGACATGTCTTTTATCCTGTCAGTAATCTCATGCAGCGAGGTTTCCTGTACGTCTACCGTTTGCGTCAGCCGTTCGGTAATCTCGGTAACAACATCCGAACTCTTGCTAATCTTTTCAAGTGCGGAAGCCGTCTCCGTCGTCAATTTCACTCCCCTTGCTATCAATTCGCCCGAAGTTTCTATCATAGTAACCGTACTCTTAGCCGCTTCCTCACTCTGCACCGCCAGATTCCTTATCTCTTCGGCTACAACGGCAAAGCCCTTTCCTGCCGAGCCGGCCCTTGTCGCCTCCACCGAGGCGTTAAGCGCTAAGATGTTCGTTTGTTTTGAAATACTCTCTATCAGCTTACTGATTTTATTAATATCCTCAGCATTTTCATTTATTGCCTTCATAGCCGACATGAGTTCACTCATCTTCCTATCGCCCTCTGCAATCTCGCCTGCAATGTCGTTTGCCCACCGGCTGGTTTCCCTGGTGTTGTCCGTCACCTCGTCCAAATTACTTCTAATGTTCTGTATTTCATTGTTCAATCCGTCCATTGCGATCGTCTGTCCCGTTGCCGCCTGGTGCAGTTCATCCGACTGACGTCCCATATTTCCGGCAGTTTCCATCAGCTTGTAAGCCGTATGGTTAATCTGCTTCATAATCCGGTTCAGCGAATCGATAATGTGAGTCAGCGAATCTTTTACAGCAACAAAATCGCCCTGATAATTTCCATCTGCGGACACATTCAGATTCCCTTTGGATATATTGTCTAAAACCATTCCTATCTCACTGATATAACTATTAATACTTTCAATCGTAATTTTCAGGGAATGTGAGAGACACTCTACTTCGTCGCCTGATTTTTTAACTTCTACAGAAGACTTCAAATCTCCCTGCGCCAATCCGTCCACACGGACAATAGCCTTCTTCAGCTGACTTGAGATTACCGTCATTACAAGCCAAATAAAAATCAATGCCACAACAAGAGCAAAAAACGTACCTACCATAGCATTCCAGATGGCAGAATTGGTAATCTCCACATAATCCGCCCTCGGAACCTCAACTGCAAAAGACCACCGCGTGCCCCTTATCGGGCAATAGGATACATACGACTCCTGACCGTTGAAAATTCCTTTGCCGCATCCCGTCACCCTCGTAACCATTCTGTTAAATATAGTATGCGCCGATTCATCCGAATCCAAATCATATATATTCAGTTCCTGCCGCACAATATCTTCCTCAGGATGCCCTATAATTTTTCCTTTTTCATTAATAATGAGGGCCATTCCGCTCTGCCCTATATGAATAGAACCAAGGACGTCGCTTAACACGTCGTACTTGTATATCCCAACCAGATACGAAACCGTCTTACCGTCCGCCTTTACGGGTATTCCCATTGGAATGCCTACATATTCCTCGGTGACTACCGGGTCGGATATAGTCATATTGTCACTTTCCGTGAGCAGTTCAAACCACTCCTCGCTTGAAAGACTGGAATAAATATCTCCGTTCACGGCTATCGGCGTCCCTTTTCTATCATAGAGCCCAATACCATAAAACTCATATGTATTACGCGCATTTTCAAGCACCGCCGACATATTATTCTGTCCGTCGGCGCTTTCGGTAAGCCTGCTGTCCGACGCCAGGCTCATCATCCGGTCCGCCATCAGATGAATATCAGACGCCACAGCCTTTGCGGACTGCTGCGCCATAGGCTGGAGCACATCCAGCAAAATGGATCTTGTCAAGTTTCCCATAGAAATTCGAAAAATATTAGTACACACCAACATTATCACAATGACAATAATGGATGTCATAGCCATTACCTTAAGCCGAATGCTTCTTTTGGTTTTGATTTTGTATTTCTTTACATTTTCCATTTCCATTCTTACCCCGTCTATTTGATTTAATATACAAACATAAAATATAAAAGAAATAAAAGATGTTAATCCTTATGTATGAGTGATTTAATTGCCTCTTCGATGTTCTTGTCATTCGTGAATTTAGCCGAATTACATTTAAAAGCCAGCTTTTCCAAATCTTCGTTATTCAGTACGATAACGTGTTCCTGCTCATTCTTATCCTCCGGAACATTATATGGTGACAGTTCCTTTTCAAGTTCGTTCAATTCGCGCATGATAGATGTAATCTGGCTCCTGCCCAAATCAACCGAACCCAGCAAATCCCTGTAGTTCTCCGCTATACGGTCACATTCCGGTATATCAGAATATATTTCCTCCGCTTTATCCATTATACCGGATTCATTGCCGTTACCGTAGACGTATCTGTTGTCTTTCAGATTCCTGTCTAAAAAGTTCAGCGTCTGCGTTATTTTTCCTCCCTCAACTGTAATAATAAATTTTGCCATAATGAATCCTCCTTTTAATGCGTGCAGTTCTATCATCTTTATTTCCGCAGGCAACAAACCAAGCAGCCTTGTATACTTAGCTGCCTGACTGAAATTGCCAACGATTTTACCCTATTATAATATAAACATTTCATAAAATCAATAAATAATACATGTTTTTTTTATATTTTCTCTATTTTAATAATTGTAAATTATGCGTCCGCCATATTTTTTATGAGGCCGCAGCATTTATAATGCGTCATTGCAATATATTCCACCGGTACGTTTTTTTCGCCCGCCAGTTGAAAAATATGCCTTAATTCCACAGAGTCCGCATACGTTTTATTAACCAATACTTTCCAGGGCACCCTCCTTAACAGTACTCTGGTTGTTTCCCCGATACCGGGTTTTACAAAATTAATATTTTCAATCTTATAATTTTTAGCAAGCTTTGTAACCTCGTCAAAACCATTGATTGACGGCGGCTCATCCTTTTCATGACCGGATGTATCGTCATACAAAAATTTGCTTTCAACTGACCGGATAAAATCATACGTCCTGTCTTCACCGGCTAAGTTCTCATAATATGCCGCCCCGTGAAAATCATTCGGACCAATGATATCCGAACGCAAAAAAGTCCTGCTAATCAATCCCGATACCGTACTATTCAGGCAGGAACTGGGTATCAATATGTCATCATGCGTTCCGCACATCTCGGTTACATAGGCGGGGTCGGCCAAAACAGCAATCTCCGGGTCAATTTCCGGATATTGTCCCAATTCTTTTCTAAGTTCCTTTAATATGGCGCCCTTGCCAATCCATCCGTCAACAAAAATAATGTGCCCGGCCAGATGTCTTGCCAAAATATATGTCATCGCATTCTTATCAATTCCCCTGCCGCGTATTATGGATATGGAATAATGGGGTACGTTTGCGCCATATTTTTTCCGGATATACCGCTTAATCAATATACCTACCGGCGTACCCGCCCTTGCCAGCGACACAAGCACTGTATTTTCAGCCGTCTTTTTCCAAATTTTCTGGGACACGGTACTTACCGCCTCCGCGGTAGAGCCAGAAAATATAGGAAGCATTTTTTCGTAAATCTCAATATATTTCCTTGTGGGTTTATACTCTAGCGGAAGCATCTCACAATAGTGAACGCCCGACTGAATCCGTATTTCCCTCTCCTTTGTGTCCAAGGGTTCCACCAGACCACTTATGTCCTTTAGCAAAAGTGTAACGTCTTCTTTAAGATAGCTGCTCCTCATCCAATCACCGTCTCCAATTAAATATATAAATCATCCTGTTACCGGCGCTTGCAAGTGCATTGCATATATCATTATAGTTACGTTCATCCGGCGCGTCCGTCGTCAAGACCACGACGTCATAACAATCCAGATTATATAAATAAGTTGTCCTTCCATGTTCATATACGCTTGCGCACACACTTCGATTCCTCAACGGATATCCTTCATCTGTTGACGGAATAATCGGGCTTCTTGTGGTGGAATGTGTTTTCACGCTTTCACAAAGGTTACTGTCGGCTATTGCCGCCGCAACGTGAATTGCCGGATGCATGAACTCCTCGGTACCAAGGACCAGCACCCTGCCCCGCAGTACATTTTTAAGGTCGGATAACACTTTCTCCACATAATAATTAACCTGCTTCCTATACTGACAAACCAAATTCAGCTCCCTTTGGTTTATATTAACGTTTATATTTCTAACAACGATATTACACTCTGGCCTGCCTTCATCGTTCCATAACGTATCGTTACACCCTGCGACGCCATTTATCGTTTCGATATTATATTCAAACGGAAGTTTTGCAACATAAATGCATTCAATGCCAAGCCCTGCTAATGCATTCTCCCGTTCCCTGGACATACTGTTCAAAATTGAGGATATGGTAAACGCAGCCAAACCTCCGTCAAAATTTGATTTCAGTATATTTACCAATTTCATAATCGTATTTCCAGTAGTAACCTCGTCCTCGACAAAAACCACCCTGTCTACGTTCCTTACTATGTCTTTATAATTTTTCGTATCAATTCTCTGCTCCGTCGCATGGCTATGCGATTCCGTAAAATACGAGAACTCCGAAGATTCGTTATCTTCCCTTGTCGTACATTCCACATATACGGCGTTATCCAAAGACATTGCCGTCTCCAAAGCTATTGCCGTCGCTGTTTCTGCAAATCCAATTACGAGAATCCGGTCCGCAGGATATCTGTTATTGATTTGTGCAGCCAATTGCCTGCACAATCTTTTAAAAACAATAGGATTTGCGGGGATATGCTTCCCCTGCAGCGGATTTACATACAAATACGCCCTCTTATTATTGTTCTCCCTTTTTGCAACACGCACTAAGTCCTCAATATGAAAAATATCGCTCATTTTAGTCTAACCTTTTCAAGCAAATTGCCCAAATGTATTGCTTCTCCTTCATCATTTTCTAATATACTCATTATCCTACTCCATATATACGGGCCAGTATCATCGTTTTCATCGCCCAGTTTCCATGTGTTTTCAACTCGTTCATCCGCTCTCCGCCCGCGCCCTTCGACACCTGCAGCCCATTATCGTCAGACCAGCCCAATATTGCCCCGGCGTCCTCATAATCCTTATGCGAAACTTTCAGCGCCTCATTGACAACGCAGATTTGCTTCGGATGAATTACTGTTTTTCCAACAAACCCATTCAGCCTGTCAAGCTTTGCCTCGCGAAGAAGCCCGTCCTTCCACTCGTTATTATCGCTTGCAAAGAATTCCCATACCGGACCTGAAACCACATATTCCCTCGAAAAAACCGTCAGTATATCCGTTAACACATCCGCTATCGGCTTTATGTCGTATATTGTTTCGTCATAATGCCTGCGGGCCGCGAACGTATTGCAAAAATCATTCCCGCCGACTCTGACGTTAAGCACATATTCCTGAACTGCGTCAAGCATCTTCTTAATATTTAAAAGTATCTGTCTGCGGCTCGAATAATCAATGATATCCTCGCTCTCCAGAATCGGCATCATATAAAAAGGCTTATTACGGCCCTTGTTGATAGCTTTTATTTTTCTATTGTATACCGGCGCGTTAGATATTGTATATTTCGGGAAAATATATCCCATAACAATATCCCTGCAGCCGCCCAGCATATCATGAACCCTGTCCAGCTGTTCCGGGTCTCTGACCCGTATAAATATCTTGGGATGATAAAAAATATTCTCTGCTTCTTTAATCTGTAATAACGTCGTATAAAGCTGTTGTTCCGCCTTTGCAACATATGCATCCGCTACGGAATCCTCCAGACATAGCGCAACAGAATAATGTTTCCCAAATTTCTCATGAATAATTGAGTCTGACAACCCCTCGTTTAAGGCGGGACAATAAAGCAAAGCGCCCACCTCATAACATTCTCTTCGAATTTCCATATCTTGTACCTACTCTCACAATGTTTTCCTGATTACTAGAGCAATAATCTCTTTTGCTCTTTTATGTCCAAGGCCGGCGGCTTTTTCAAGCAGCTCCATGGCCTTTTTAATATCAGGAGACGTACCGTGCCCGTATCTGTAACAAAGCGCGAGCTGGTACATTGCGCCGGCGTCATTTTTATCCGCGCATTTCCTTAACAATTCAACCGCCTTTTTATAATCGCCGTCCGCGCCATTTTCATAATACAGCATCGCCAAATCGTATTCCGCTTCCCGCATTCCTGCCATAGCCGCCTTTTTCAAGTAATCAAACGCTATATTTTCACTTATTATTTCTCTATACCTCTTAGAAAATGTATAGATTTCATAACCGGCCCCGGCATATCCATTATCCGCACATTCCATTAACTCCATAAAGCCCCTGTCAATATCCTGTTTCACATATTTACCCTTTAAATAAAAAAGAGCCATTGAATGTTTTGCAGCCAGATGCCCCTTGTCGCTGGCTTTTTTTAATAAATCCACATATAGGGCCTTATCTTCAATTCCTTTTTCTGATTTCTGCATACATGCCATCTGATAATATTCTTCCGCGCTTATATCCTCATTGCTTTTTTTTATATTAATTGTATATTCCCGTTTACCGTCCGCGCGGGCGGCGTCCGTTTTGTATTCCGTGAAGAATTCCTCCGCGCCTTCCACAAGATACAGCGTCCGTAAATACATATTCATATAACTCATATTTGCATCGCTGTTTTCCGACGCCTCTTTCAATATTTGTACGGAATCGAATTTGCCGCAAAGAAGCTGCCCATAAAATAATACGGAAATATCCGACAATATACTCGGGGCAAGTTTAATCAACAGCTCCTCCTCATCCGGGAAATAATCAAATAAATATGCAAGTAATATTTTTGGCTTATTATAAATGTCCGGTATCATGGTTTTCATTTTCTGAATCCCTGCCGCCAACGAAGCCAAACCCGCAGCCAAATCTTCATCCATTGTTATTCACCTGCCTATACCGTTCCAATAACATCTTATCAAGGGTTATAAAATCGTCAATTACAATATTACTCTCCTTACCCGCAAATGCGCACAGCGGTTCTTTAATCAAATTATATATTGCACTTCCATACGTAAACGCAATTCGGTTCGCTTCCATAAATATTTTATTGCGGTATAGTTTTTTTATTTGCGAATCGTAATCATCCGTGGACAAGCCGTCCGAAAACAAAAGAATCGTTGTTTCGCCCGCCTGGCTCCATACAGCCTCCTGCCGCAATAATTTTTCGTCTAACTCTCCCAAAGCTTTACCGAATGCCGACTCGCACGCCTCCACGCATAAATCCTCAAAAACAAAAGCATTCAAACTTACCGGCAAAACGCCTGACCATGTAACATCCTTTGCGAATGTCATTACAACCAGTTTTATATCGAGAGCGCTGTTATTCACTACTTTTTTTAACCTGTGAATAGTATTATGGATTGCATCGTTTACCGAGCCGAGCTTTGCACCCCGCATACTATTGGATACATCAATGATAAAGTATATATAATCTGTTCTCCCCATAATTATGTTCTTACTCCTTATCAAGCCTCTCTGTACAAAGCGCCTGCATCCATCTGTCCAT
>JAAVXK010000107.1 GCA_022790615.1 Lachnospiraceae bacterium | reverse complement strand
CTGTACCTTAACGGGGAATTCTGGGGACTGTATAATATGACGGAAAAGTACAGTGATAAGTATCTTGCCGAAGAATTCGATGTGGATAAGGATAATGTCATAGTGTACAAGGACCTTGTGATTGACGAGGGCGCGGCCCTTGACCCGGAGGGCAGTGAACTGAAAGGGCTCATGGAACTTGGCGGGCTTGATATGACAAAACCGGAAAATTATAATAAATTTCTTGAGACCGTGGACGTAGACAGTTATATTGATTACTATGCCACGGAAATATATATTAACAATAATGACTGGTGGAGCGGATGCAGCACGTCGTCGCCAAATAATCTTATGTTTTGGAAAGTCGCGGACAGTACGGTTGAAAATCCTGACAATCCTTATGCAGATGGCAAATGGAGATATATGCTGTTTGATACCGAGTGGTCCATGGGGATATATAACTCCTGGCAGGCCGGGACGGAATATGATTCGATAAAGTATCATGCAATTGGTGAGCCGGACCCTAATTACGACGTGGATGCAGGTCGTACGGAGCCGAATGGAGACCCGGTGTTCAGAGCCGTCTTTAAGAATGCAGAATTCAGGAAAAAGTTTACTAACACATTTCTTGATTTAAGGAACTGGAATTTTGAATCTGTAAGATGTGATACGGAATTAGACAGATTAGCTGATTTGTACCTGCCGCTTCTAAACAAAAACATGGAAAGATGGAACGTGGGCGATATGTACGAAGGCTTGAGTAAAATGAAGAGATTCCTGAATGAGAGACCCGATTATGTACTCACAATGCTGGAGGATAATATAGACGAGCTCGATATCAGTGACAGAGTGAATGTAACCGTTACAAACAGCGCCAAGAAACAATATGCTGTCGGTGTCAATACCATTCTTCCGGATTCATCCAAAGGATTCAGAGGCGTATATTATAAGGATTATCCTATAACCGTGTCCGCAAAAGACATGGAAGGCTATCAGTTCGAGAGATGGGAAGTTACCGGAGGTATAGTCAGCGATGAAAACAGCTCTGAGGCTGTGGTTACCCTTACTGATTCACGGGCCAGGATTAATGCCGTATATACGGGGGGCGATGGAACCGGGGGCGATGATGCAGATAATAATCTTGAAATAGGTACGTATTATGTGTCGGAGTTTGCAATTCCCTTTGCCGAACAAAAAAATGCCGGTGACAGCGTTGGTTTTGAAGTACAGGTTAACGACTGTGGGGATAGAGTAAGATATGGCACGCTCAATCTGTTTGCAAAGTCGTCGCCTTATGACAGCGGTGAGGAATTCGGGCGTCTTATCCTCAGCGATAATGATGGCGGAGGTATAATAGATGCTCGCAGCCTGAAAGTAAAAAAGACTTCGTCGGGTATAAGCGTGGACGGTGTAATAGATGACGCGTGGGAGGAAGCCGAATACGTTACGCTTAATAATTATCAGGGTTTGACACAGAGCGATTATTATGTGTTGCCGGACGATGAGGAAAAGAACTGCAGCGCGAAGGCAAAGTTTTTGTGGGATGACAATATGCTGTATGTTCTCGTAGTTACTGATGATGAGGATATAGTCTATAACTATAACGGTTATGAGTCGGACTCCGTGGAAATATTCTATGATGAGGATGCGGTTAATCCGGTAGAATATACTGACGATATGTTTCAGTTCAGGCTGCTGCATAATGGTATTAATGAAAACGGAAGAGGAAATCCGGAAGCCTATCATGTACAGTCCGGTGTAAAGATATATGACGGGGAAGAAAAAAACGGTTATATAGCAGAGTTTGTCGTTCCATTTAAAGAGATGAAAAATACCGGTGATAAGGTAAGTCTTGAGCTTCAGGTTGCCGACAGCATAAGCGAAACTTACAAGAGGATCGGAAAGCTTAACCTTTTTGCGTATGGATCACCATTTAGTGACAGGAGTCAGTTCGGGCTTATTACACTGTGCGATAATTATGCCGGAAATGGAGTCGGCGCCGGCATGAGTGAGTTGTATGCGGTGAGAACGGATACGGCTATAACGGTAGATGGAGTTATGGAGGACGCATGGCGGAAAGCTTCGCCGGTTGTTATTAGAAAATATACGTCAAAGGACATTGACGGCATGGTGTACGAACAGTCCGTAGCTGCGACGGCGCGTATTATGTGGGATTCTTCCAATTTATATGTTCTTGTAAAGGTTATTGACAATGACCTCAAGCGTAACGAATCCATATCGGAAAGTGATTGTGTGGAATTATTTTTTGATGAGAGCGTGGACGAAGACACGCTCGCTTCAACAGAATATAATACGGCGTTTCAATATAGGATATTGTATGACGGAACTGAGGAGGCAGGAAATAATTATCTGAATGCCGGATACTCCGTTGTTGCAGCAAGCAGTATAACGAAAACGGCTGACCCGAGTCCGATGCCAACGGATGTGCCCGCGGCAACACCTTCGCCTCTGCCGTCGCCGTCACCATCGCCCGTACCGACGGAAACACCGGAAGCTTTCACAGCGTCTTTTGTTACAAATGACGCGACGGTTACGACGTATCTCAGGCAGAATTATGACGAAGCTTTTGAGACGTTTGTCAATCAGAAAACGGCTTACGCAAGAAGTTCGGATACGGGAGATATTGATACTTCAGGCAACGGACAGGTTAATTTTACAGTTGTTCCGAAAGATGGGTACTGCGTTGATTCTGTAAGCGTATTTCCAAAAGAAAATTATAAGAATATAAAGCCGCCTGCGGAGACGGGGAAGGATAACACGTACAGAGTAACAAAAATAACCGGAGATATTACGATAACTGTTAAAACAAAACCGATCGGACAGTCCGGCGATAATAAAGATGCGTTTACAGCTGTTTTTGACGCAGCGCCTAATTGCAGTATAACGACATATGATACGCAGGATTATACCAATACGGCTTTGACGCATGTCAACCAGACACGTGCGGTTGCAAGGGACAGCCTGACAGGCGAACCGGACGTAACAGGAAACGGCCAGATTAACTTTACCGTGGTTCCTGACGCGGGTTATGCCGTAAAGGAAGTTGTTGTCACACCGGATAACTATAAGAACTTAAAAATGCCCGGGGAGACCGGCAAGGCTGATACTTACAGAATCACAAAGATTATCGGCAATATTACGGTTAAGGTCACGGTTGAAAAAATAGGCGGTACGGTTACGCCACCTCCCACAGTTACAGATAGGCCGGATAATACCGACGCCCCTGACATAACAGAAGAACCCGGCGCTACAGAGAAACCGGATGTGACGAAAAATCCTGACACAACAGAAGAACCCGGCGCCACACAGAAGCCGGATGTGACGAAGAATCCTGACACAACAAAAGAACCGCAAGCTACCGAAAGGCCTCAGGTTACAGGCGCCCCCGCACCGGGAGACAGCCGGCATACGGCGAATCCGTATGATGGCACTGTATCGACTGATAAGGAATTCACATACCGAAATCTGAGATATATTATCTCAGGCAGGACGGCCATCGTGAAGGGAGCAGTAAAGAAGACTGTAACAGCGGTGCATATTCCGGCATCTGTAAAATGGGGTGGAATAACTTATAAAGTATCGCAAGTGTCTGACGGTGCGTTTAAAAACTGTAAGAGGCTGAAAAAAGTTACTATAGGAAAGAATGTCAGTATATTAGGTAAAGATTCATTCAGGGGATGCAAAAAACTTACAAAGATTGTAGTAAAGTCGGTTGTCCTTAAAAAGACCGGCAAGTCGGCATTTTTAAAAACATCAAAGAATATTAAGCTGTATGTGCCTAAGAACAGATATGTAAAATACTCTAAAAAACTGTTTCAGGGTAAGGGACTGGCTGGTTCGGCAAAATATTACAAGACGCGCAAAGGGAACTAATATTTGTAAACGGGATTGTACAGTTGAAATATTATATGTTTTCATATATAATGATAGAAGCGTTAAAGGGCGATTTGTGCGTCCAGGCGTCAGGCATTCGCGTCCAGGCGCGCAGTGCCTGACCTTTTGCTGATGGAATCAGCGCTTTTCTAAAATATGGTTCTGCCAGACCAATACCGGAATGGGGGAGTTGCGGATATGAAACAAAAAAATAATGTCGAAGTTCTGATTGGCGGTAATACTTATACAATTAGCGGGTATGAGAGCGCTGATTATCTGCAGAGAATCGCTACGTATATTAATACGAAAATAGACGAGGTGTGTTCGGGCAGCGGCAGGCTCATGAACCAGACATCAAGAAATGCGCTTATTCAACTGACTATAGCTGACGAGCTTTTTAAGCAGAAAGAATTGTACGAGGAGCTTTTGAAGGAAAAGGAAGAGACTGATAAAATACTTTTTGAGCTAAAGCATGAACTTGCGGCGACAAAGGCCAGACTTGACGCAAAAAAAGGCAAGTAAATTATTACTATAAGCTGTCCTGTCTCAGGATGGCTTTTTTATATAATATGTAGTTAGTTGCATTCGCAACACGCGCCCGGCGCGGAGAATGTCGCAGGCAACATACTTTGTTCCTATAAAAGTAGAGCAGGATAGGAAGGTAATGCGGAGGAACTGGGAGGAAGTAAAATGGATAAACCTGAAATTCTTGCACCCGGCAGTTCGGCAGGCGCTGTGTATGCGGCGTTAAGAGCCGGCTGCGACGCGGTATATATTGGGGGAAAAAGATTTGGGGCGAGGGCGTTTGCCGACAATCCTGAAACAGACGAGCTTATCCGGTTAATGGATGACGTCCATATGCATGGAAAGAAAATGTACCTTACGGTCAATACGGTTTTGACAGAAGGTGAGTTTCCGGCGCTTTATGAGTATATAAAACAAGTGTATAAGTATGGAGTTGACGCAGTTATCGTACAGGATATGGGCGTGCTAAGATTCATACACAAAGAATTCCCGGACCTTCCGATTCATGCGAGTACGCAGATGTCGGTACTGAGGGCGGAAGCAGCCGACATCCTGAAAGGTTACGGCGTGACAAGGGTGGTGCCGGCAAGGGAACTTACGCTTTCTGAAATCGGCGAGCTTGACAGGGGCACGGATTTAGAGATAGAGGTGTTTGTACACGGCGCGCTCTGCTGTTCTATGTCAGGGCAGTGCCTTTTGAGCAGCCTTATCGGTGGAAGGAGCGGAAACAGGGGGGCATGCGCGCAGCCCTGCCGGAAAAAATACACATTTAATAATCAAGATTCCAAATATTTTTTGAGTCTGAAAGATTTGTGTGCATTGCCATATATTCCTGAATTAATACAAAACGGAGTCGATTCATTTAAGATAGAGGGAAGGATGAAAAAACCCGAGTATGTAGCATGCGCTGCTTACATGTATGGGAAATACACGGCTCTTTACTTTGAAATGGGATACGACGCATACAAGAATGAAGTGATGCGGTCAGAGGAATATAAGAGAGATTACACTGCTCTTATGGATATATACAACAGAGGGGGATTTACAGCCGGATACCTTATTGACAAAAAGGTTTCGGATGAGATATTCGCATACGAGCGGCCGGGACACTCGGGAGTTAGGATTGGAAGGATGCGCACCGGCAGAGTCATTACTATAGAGGAGGACGTATATCCCCACGACGTTCTTGAAATAAGGGACGATTCGGGGAATGCCGTACACGAACACACGATTAAAGATGTTCCAGACGGCAGAACCCTGCGCATTAATACGGGTTATAATGCAGGGAAAATACAAACGGGGTATGAGGTATTCCGAATAAGAAACAATTTCCTCATCGATAGTATTCATGAACAATATATTCAAAGTATGCCGCCCATACGCGTGAAAGGGAAGTTTTTCGCGGCGGCGGGAAAGAATATGAGCCTTACGCTTGCATTTGGCGATATCACAGCTACGGTATACGGAAGCGTATGCGAAAAGGCCGCAAACCATCCCGCAGTTATAGACGACGTTGTTAAAAAAATAAAAGTTTCGGGTGACAGTATATATGAATGGGACAACCTCGCTGTTATTATGGAAGACGGCCTGTTCCTATCAGCCGGGGAGCTGAAATCGTTAAGGCGCAGCGCATTTAAAAAGCTTTACGAAGAAACTGTAAAATCATTCAGAAGATGTGACTGTATAGCAGACAGTTTAAAATGCGGCATAAAAGGGGCTGTGACAGAGCTTATCGCCGAGTGCCGCACAAACGGGCAGTTTGCTGTGATTAAGGATGCGGCATGTGTTGATACTATATATATACAGGTTGAGGATTTTGGGAAAGAGGAAATGTATGCGCTTGATGAACTCCTTGGCGAAACAGATAAGCCTGTATACATTGTACTTCCGAGGGTTGCAAGGAGCGAAGCGCTTGGCAGGTTCCGGGAATGTTATGACTGGCCTGGATTATTTGCACGGAGGAGATGTCTTAAAGGGTATGTGGTAAGCAGCCTTGAGGAGATATCATACGTAAAAAAGACAGCGTCCGGGTCTAAGAGGCATATTTGTATCAGAACGGCCGATAATATGTATGTGAGGAACAGGCAGGCGTACGCGTGTATGATGGAGCTTGGAGCGGAACATGTATCGCTGTCGGTTGAGATGGCTGACAGGGAATACCGCGAATTTGAAGGAATGTGCGCCGACGTCCTAATATATGGAAAGGTTACGGCCATGGTTATGCTGAACCACCGCGGAGCGTCAGGAAGCCTGCGGGATGGATACGGCAATGCGTATAAGGTGGTATGCCATAACAATTCTGAATATACCGAGATACTTAACTATGAGGCGCGTGATATTATTGAAGATGCGGGCCGTTACCGCGGCCTGTCAAAGCGTGTCAGATTCACGGACGAGGGCGCCGGTAAGGTGCGGGACGTACTTAAGGGGTGTGAGATAATATGAATACAATAGCGGGATTGTGCGGCTATATAACGGTAATTGCATTTGCGGTGTACACGCTGTTCTGCTTTACGGTATTTAGAAGAAAAGATAAGAAAAAGCAGAACCGGGTATTTGTCAGACAGAGAGTCTGCATATTTGTCATGCATTTTGTGTGCCACGCGCTTTTGTATATGATTGATTATGACATCGGCGTTATATTCATGTACGCCGTACAGGTCGTGTTATTTCTGTGCTGTATTCATATATACCAGATTATATATAAGGGTCTTTCGAAGCTTGTGCTGAATAATATGATAATGCTTATCATGATAAGTTTTGTCATGATGGAGCGGATTAATATGGATTATGCCGTAAGGCAGATGTTTATGTTTGCGGCGGGTATGGCGGTATGTCTGCTTGTACCGTTTATAATAAAGAAGTTCAAATATTTTGATATTCTCGGATGGCATTATGCGGCCGCGGGAATAGCGTTTCTTGCGCTCCTGTTAGTGTTCGGCGTTGAGAAGAACGGTGCGAAAAACTGGATGAATATAGGCGGCGTTCTGGTTCAGCCGCTTGAATTTGTAAAGATATTGTATGTATTTTTCATGGCCGCTGTTCTGTCAAAGGCTGCAAATTTCAAAAGGGTTGTCATAATATCGGTGGTTGCAGCCGTTCATGTGCTTATCCTTGTGCTTGAAAAAGACCTTGGAGGAGCGCTTATATATTTCTTCACTTACCTTATCGTACTTGTTATTGCTACGGGCAACGTATGGTATCTATTGGCCGGAGTGGCAGGCGGGGCGTCGGCGTCTGTCATTGCGTACAAATTATTTGCGCATGTAAGGAAAAGGGTCCTTGCATGGAAAGACCCATGGAGCGTCATAGATAACGCGGGTTACCAGGTTGCGCAGTCGCTTTTTGCCATTGCGGCGGGAGGATGGTTCGGTCTTGGCCTTGGAAGAGGCCTTCCCGGTATAATTCCGGTGGTTGAGAGTGATTTCATATTTGCGGCAATTGCGGAGGAACTCGGAGGCATATTTGTTATATGTATACTTCTTGTATACATAAGCTGCTTTATAATGGTCGTGAACATCTCGATGAAAATGACAAATTCGTTTTACAAGCTCACGGCAGCCGGTCTGGGCGTCATGTTCATATTTCAGGTATTTGTGGCGGTCGGCGGCGTGACCAAGTTCATACCGTCTACCGGGGTGACGCTTCCGCTTATAAGTTACGGCGGCAGCTCGGTAATAAGCACGGTTCTCATGTTTTCAATCATACAGGGAATGTACGTTCTGAACAAAAGCGAGGTGGATAAAAATGAAAATCTTCGGGATGCGGTTCTTCGGGAAGCCGGAATCAGCGGCAGAAAAGAAAAATAAGGATATAAAAAATAAAAGCAAAGGCAAAGATATAAAAAGTAGAGATTTAAAAAACCGTATGAACAAAAGAATTGCGGCAGTATCATACTGCAGCCTTATTATATTTGTATTTTTAATACTGTATCTTGTATATTTTCTTGCTTCCGATAATTCTGAGATACTTAGCAATCCGTATAATGGAAAGAGACAGGACCTTATGAACGAGAGGGTTATAAGGGGCAATATATATACCTCGGACGGAACATGTATTGCCGAGACAAAAATTAAAAAGAACGGTTCTGAGGAAAGATATTATCCGTATGACAACATGTTTGCACACGCGGTCGGGTATGTGGGGAACGGAAAGACCGGTATCGAGTCGACATACAACATGTACATGCTTACTTCGAGCATTAATCCGGTGTATGCTGCGATAGAGGAACTGAAAGGAAATAAGAATCCGGGCGACAGCGTTATTACAAGCTTAGAGTGGGACATACAGAAAACGGCGTATGACGCGCTTGGAAACAGAAAAGGAGCCGTTATAGCGATGGAGCCGGACACCGGAAGAATTATAGCAATGGTGTCAAGGCCGGATTTTAACCCTAATACGATTCGGAATGACTGGGAGTCGCTGACAGGGGATAACTCGTCTGATTCGGCGCTCTTAAACCGCGCTACGCAGGGGCTATATCCTCCAGGTTCTACATTCAAACTCGTCACGCTTATTGAATATCTGCGCGAGAACGGCGATTACAAAGATTTTGAGTATGAATGTAACGGAAAAGACGTGTTGGATGACGCCGCCATAAAATGCTATAACTCGAAAAAACACGGTTTGGAGGATATAAGAAAAGCATATGCCAAGTCCTGCAACTGCGCGTTTGCTTCGATGGGCGTGAGCCTTAATGTGGACAGGCTTTCAAAACTATGCGAAACCCTGTTGTTCAACAAGAGCCTGTCCTGCAGGTTTGAATACAAAAGCAGTTCATTCGTATTGGATAAAAATTCTACGTCCGCCGAGGTAGTGCAGACAGTTATAGGGCAGGGAAAGACGATGATATCGCCGCTTCACAACGCGATGCTTGCATGTATGGTTGCAAACGGAGGATATATGGTGACACCGACGCTTGTGGACAGCATTCAAAATAATTCTGGCAGGGAGATTAAGAAATTTGGGGGAAATATCAGTGAACAGATTCTCTCGGACAGCGAGGTAAAGTTTATAGATAAATGCATGAAAGAGACTGTAACCGCCGGAACGGCAACAGCCCTGTCCGGCGGCGGCTATGAAGCCGGAGGAAAGACGGGCTCGGCTGAGTATGACAGCACGGGTGCATCCCATGCATGGTTCATAGGATATGCAAAAAAAGATGAAAAATCCATCGCGGTCAGTATTATTGTCGAGGGCGCCGGAACGGGCAGTGATTACGCGGTACCAATTGCCAAAAAAATATTTGACGCTTACTATTGAAAATAACTATGATTATGTGTTATACTGGAGATAGTTTTTTGATTCACACCATGCTGTAATGATACAGTGTTATCAGGAGGATTTGCAATGATTGAAGCAACAAGCTGTGGTGGTGTGGTAATTTTCCGAGGCAAGGTTCTGCTACTGTATAAGAACTACAGGAATAAGTATGAAGGCTGGGTTTTACCCAAAGGAACAGTAGAAGAGGGCGAAGAGTATAAAGAAACTGCGATTCGTGAGGTTAATGAGGAATCTGGCGCAGAAGCATCGATTATTAAGTATGTAGGGAAAAGTCAGTACACGTTCAGTGCACAGAATGACACGGTTGTAAAGGACGTCCACTGGTATCTGATGATGGCTGACAGTTACTACAGTAAACCACAAAGGGAAGAATTTTTTGTAGACTCAGGTTACTACAAGTATCATGAAGCGTACCATCTTCTAAAATTCATGAACGAGAGACAGATTCTTGAAAAAGCATATTCGGAGTATCTGTATCTTAAAAAAAGTAATCTGTGGGGCAGCAGGAAATATTTCTGATAAGCAGACAAAACGGCACACCGCATGACTGAAATATTATGCGGTGTGTTTTCGTTTATTCTCGCGTACGCAACGGTCCTAAGCGTCCAGTGGACGCTTGTTCAGGACGGACCGTAACGCAGTGCAGACCCAAACGCAAGCTTGCTTGCAACCTACGGCGCTGAACATCCGGTGGATGTTCGTTTAGCGCTGACCGAAGCGGAGCGTAGACGCACGCGGGTCAAATACCCCGCCCCTTGGGGCGAACTTGGTAAAAAGAAGCCAAGTCATGCCCCGTAGCTTGCTGCGGGGTATTTGACTGAATAATACTTTAATAAGACTATCATTATAAAAAGTAAAAGTCAATGTTTTT
>JAAVXK010000113.1 GCA_022790615.1 Lachnospiraceae bacterium | reverse complement strand
CATATTTTTGAAAGCTGCGAAGTCTGAATCCATGTATATGACTTAGGACCGCCAACATAGTCGAAGTGATAGTACATTCCAAGACCGCCTACCATCTGCTGCTGCTCATATGTGGGAAGGGTTCTGAGATATGCAAAGTTATCATCACAGAACATTGCTATTGTATCTTTCATACAGTCCTGACTGTAAAGCTCGCCCTTGTTCCATGCGTCTTCCACTTCCTTATATATTACTAACTGGGTAGGATTGGAATCGCTTTCACTACTAAGTATCTCCTTCTGTTCGTTAATAATATAATTTAGAAGCTCTGCATATTTCGGAGGGTTATTTGCTGCCGGAAGCGACGAATCCGCCTCCCCGCGCATACCCACGGTACATATGTTATCAAATTCCTTGTTCCTCTTAACACCGTCCGTCCAGAACGCCTCAATCGCAGTATTTATTTTTTCATTATAACCGTCTTCACCTGGAATATTATATTGATTCCATGCGCTGGCGGAACTCATATTTAGCGAACCTTTATACTTACTATATTCCTGTCCCCACTCGTTTCCTGCGCGGTAAAGCGGCTCATGATGCGATGTTCCCATTACAATTCCGTACTGGTCTGCAAGTTTTGCGTTGGCAAGCTTATCCTCGCCCTTACCGCCCTTGCTGAACGTGTCTCCCCACATTGCGGGCCACAGATAATCGCCCTTGAGCCTTAATATAAGCTCATAAACCTGCTTATAGAAATATTCGTTACGTCCGCCGTATCTTGAACCAGACCACGATGTAAGAGACGGAGCCTCGTCGTTCAGGAATATTCCTCGGTATTTTACCGACGGCTCTTTAGACGTGGTGTTAATTTCCGTACCCGGAAGGTCAACCCTGTCCCTGACAGCGGGTGCGGCGTCCGCCCACCATACCCACGGTGAAACTCCCATGAGTTCTGATATACGGAATATACCATATATTGTTCCGCGCTTATCACTTCCTGCTATAACGAGCGCCTCGCTGACGCCCGGCATAGGATTTTTAATTACCTGGAGCTTATAGCACTCCCATTTGCCCTGAATTGCTGATACGTCAAGCTTTCCCTGACTGATAAGGCTGTTGATAACGTCGTTACCGCCTTCGCCAAATGTACCTGCAATTACAGCTTTTCCGCTAAGAGCCGATTTGTCTGTCACTACGGACAAACCGTTAGGGCTTTCGTTTGCAGCGCCCTCGTTGTCTGTTCCGACTCCGATAACCCTTGCAACGTCAGCCTTGAAAGCCTCGGCAATAAGGCTGATTCCGTCATATTCAGAGTCGTTTGCATCGATGTACATTTTTACGTCCGCTTTTTTGTTGTTGATAATTGTAAACGGTTCCGGTGTTGGCGTTGGCACCGGCGTTGGCATTACATTGTTAGTCGGAGCCGGCGCCGGTGTAGTCGGCGGATTAGGCCCCGGTGTAGAAACAACCGGCTTCTTTGCAGCCGCCTTGACGGTACATGTTAGCTTTTTCTTAGTTTTACCCAATTTGTAAGTAGCAGTCACTTTTGCTTTTCCTTTTTTCAATGCCTTTACCTTTGCATACGCATTCTTTCCATTTTTCTTTTTCGAAATCTTAACTATTTTTGGTTTACTTGATTTCCATGTTACCTTTGCTTTCTTTTTACCGTTTTTGACTTTAATTTTCACTGTCTTGCCAACGGTAACCGAATAAGTCTTCTTTGCAAGCTTAACTTTACCTTTCGCATATGCCGTGTCAGCTTCTGCCGGCGATATCGCAGCCATACCGGCAAGCATACTGAGCGCGCACACATATGCAGTTACCTTTTTTAATAATTTCATTTTATACCCCCTTATTGTCTATTCAAACATTTTTAAATCAATTATCTCAGCCATGGCTTCATAACCGTCATACGGATGCAGTCCGTCCGAGTGCGTATATTTTTCAAGAATGCACTTTGAATCCGCCGGGTCGGCCAGTACGTTGGCAAACTCTATCACCCCGTCAAAACCTGATTCCTCCGAACGCATCCAAGCATTCAGCATATTTCTTACAGTCTCAGAACTCTCGCTATAATGACTGCTGTTTCCGAATGGAATTATCGGAGCCGCATATATTTTAATTCCATTTTCATGGGCTATTGCGACCATTCTCTCATACTCGGGCTTTAGCAGATAATACTTTTCCGTGTCAGAAAGCTTTTCAAGGTCGTTCACCCCGAACAGGACTATGCAGTATCCTACTCCGTCATGTTCAAGAAGGTCCCTCTCAAACCTGTCCTTTCCGGCATCCGTAGGCCACGCGCCAAGCATTGAATTACCGCCTATGCCCGCATTGACGACTGAAACATGCCTTGTCGGCTCATTTGACTGCAGGCGTTTTGCAAAATAGTCCACCCATCTGGTATAACTGTCGGGCCTTCTTCCCAGATACAGAGCGTCGGTTCCATATCCGTCCGTTATGGAATCACCGAAGCATACTACGGCTCTGCTGTCCGCAGGAACCCATAGCGAGACGTCGGCCAGAAAAAACCAGCTCGTCGTCCGGGTTTCAGATTCGTCAAAAGACTTATCCGTTACCCTGTTTCCCTTAATCTGATATGTCGTAGCCCTGGCGCATCGATGGCCCGTCACATCTGTTTCAGGCGCTTCCGCAAAATATGCTGTTAACGCCAGATTTTCAAGCGCATTAACATCATATATGACTGCGTCCGTCTCTATGCGCCCTCCTTTTGGAATAATAAAGCTTTCACTGCCCCCAACGGTAACAATTTTGTCTGTCGCCGGGTCAATGGCGGATTCATCCGCCTTAACCTGCTTTGCAACATGAAGTGAACTTATTTTTACATCACTCCCGCCATACTCGTTTGACAGTCTTAATTTCATTCTGCTTCCCGTCGTGGTAGGTCTGATAATCTGACGGACCGTAGTGCCCCCAAGCGGAATACAGGGCATAGCCTCCGGCGTAATATCACATTTTTCAATGGCAGTTCCCCATGTGGACACCCACTTGTATGGAGAATCTGCGCAAGCTTCCGTTTCCGTCATCCGCACCTCCGGTTTCCTAATTATTTTATTTAAAGAGATTCAAATCAATTGCCTCTGCCATTACGTCATATCCGTCATATGGATGCAGTCCATCGGAATGCGTATATTTTTCAAGTATACACTTAGGATCCGCAGGGTCTGCCAACGCGCTTTCAAAATCAATTATGCCGTCAAAGCCCGATTCTTCTGAACGCATCCAGTCATTGAGCATTGTCCTTACCTGCTCGGACCCTTCGCTGTAATAATCGCTTGTTCCGAACGGAAGTATCGGAGCCGCATATATCTTGATACCATTCTCATGCGCGAGCGCAACCATTTTCTCATATTCAGGCTTAAGCTTGTCATACATGCTTGTATTCTGCAGCTTGTTAAGGTCGTTTACTCCAAACAGCACAATACAGTAACCTACTCCGTCATGCTCAAGAAGGTCTCTTGCAAACCTGTCTTTTCCTGCATCAGTAGGATACGAACCCATCATGGAGTTAGAGCCTATTCCCTCATTTATAACGGATATATTCTGTGTTCCCTCATTTTCCTGAAGCCTCTTTGCAAAGTAATCTCCCCATCTTGTATAGCTGTCCGGTTTTTTTCCAAGGTAATCAGCATCCGTTCCATAGCCGTCAGTTATTGAATCGCCAAAGCATACTACAGCCTTGCTGCCCTCCGGAGACATAACCGAGGCGTCAGCCAGAAAATACCATGCCAGCGTCTTCGTCGGTGAAGCAAATGTTTCCGTTGAAACATTGTTTCCCGATACCTGATATGTAGTAGCCCTTGCGCCCCTGTGTCCCGTCATTTCTGCCGTAGTTCCCGGAGCATCCCCGAAGTATGCCGAAACCGCTACATTGTCAAGCGCTTTAACACTGAACTTTACTCCGTCGGTTTCAATAACCTTTCCTGCAGGAATAACAAATTCTTCTTTTCCATTAACAGTCACAACAGTATCTGTCGAAACGTCTATCGTAGACTTGTCGGCTTCAACCTGCTTTGCAACGTGCAGTGAATGAACCGTTACGTCGCTTTTTCCGTACTGATTCGAAAGCCTGAGCTTGAACTCCTCTCCCGACGTCGTTACTCTTATAATCTGCCGAACCGTCGTATCGTCGAGTGGCTGCGGCATCCTGTCAGGACTTGCATTAAAATTCTCCTCCGCGGTACCCCAGGTTGTAACCCACGAATATGGAGCCTCCGTAGACTCCGGCGGAGGCGTCAGGGTAGGATTAGGTGATTCAACAACCGCCGTAGGCGCCGGTGTGGTTTGTACGGCTGGCGTCGGTGATATGATAGGTGTCGGCGATACTTCCGGCTTGACATTAGTCTCATTTACAGTGACCTTGCATTTCAGATTATATTTTTTCTTTCCAAGCTTATATACGGCCGTAACCGTTGCCGTACCTTTCTTTAACGCCTTAATCTTCGCATAAGCTTTCTTACCGCTCTTTTTCTTCGTAATCCTGACAATCTTGGTCTTGTTAGATTTCCATGTTACTTTCGCTTTTTTTGCGCTGTTCTTTACAGCAATTGTTTTGCTGCTGCCGACAGTCGTTTTAATCTTCGTACTGCTTAACTTTGGTTTTTTAGCCGCGCCGGCATTGTCGGATATGTACATTGTTCCGCATACCATGGATGCGGCGCAGAACATTGCGACCATCTTCTTAGCCGTTACTGCCAATAATTTTCCATGTTTCATAATAAAATAGTCCTTTCTTTAATGTATTACACCTTAGTGTTGTCTATTGCTTGGTTTTATTTTAACATATATAGGTTTTTTCATCAATCACCAACATTTAAATGCAACCTTTTGTTGATTAAATGCAACCTTTTGTTGATTAATTATTAAGGTTTTAGTATACTTAATGTACAATTTGTAAACAATGATAACAATATTTTACGTCAGGAACTGTTAAACAATATTAAAAGCAATTTTTGAACAGTTCCTTACTGTACGGAGATGAACGAATATGCGTTATTTATATTCCGAATACGATAGCCCGATAGCCACTGATTACTATTACGAGGCAAGACATATAAGCAATGACAATTTTCCACAAGTCCATTCTCACGCCCATAATTTTTATGAAATATATATGTATCTGAGCGGCTCATGCCGTCTTTCCGTAGAGGATAGTATGTATGATGTCAAGAAGGGGGACATTGTAATTATTCCGCCTTACACAATTCATCAGCTGCACCAGAAAGAACCAAACACTCTGCCTTATGTCAGGATGTACATGTATATAACCGAAGCCTGTCTTAAAAGTTTTCAATTTAACGAGCACAGTCTGCTCCATTCACTTGGGCTTGCGAAAGATAATAAAAGATATCATTTTACTATAAATGACGAAAATGAATACAACAATATAAGACTTTGCATGGAAAACGTTTATTTTAACCAAAAAAGAGACTTTTACGGAAAAGAACTTCTGAACAGGTCGTATATACTGCAGATTATGTCGCTGATGTCAAAAAATATAGTTAACGAGCTGAAACCGCATGGTATCATTCATTCAAACCCGTTAATTGAGAATATAATTGCTTACATAAACAGCAGTTATACGGACGACATATCGTTAGATTCCCTGACAGATATGTTCTATACCAACAAGTCAACGCTTTCAAGAGAGTTCAAAGACTACACTTCTCACACAATCCATAATTATCTTGTTATGAAACGCATTAGCGTGGCAAAACAGGAGATGGCCGAGGGCACGCCGCCTTCGCAGGTATATCTTCTGACGGGGTTCAAGGATTACTCGACATTTTACAGAACATTCCAGCGCACCGAGGGGATGTCGCCAAAGGATTATTTTATAAGGGTAACGAATACGGGTGAGGAGTAATTGTATTGATGCCGTATATTTGTGTCCGTACGCCGTCCCGTGCGTAAGCCTATACTTTTTTCATGGGACGCTCCCGCTTCGTTACACACATAGCGGTTCATAAAGCCGCACATACAGATATATAATGTAGGAAAGGGGGACCGCTATGTGCGTAGCAAAGCGGAAGCGTTCCCGTCCTACATTATATATCGTATATGCGGGCGTAAATACTACGTGAATAATTCAAGCAAAATACATCAAACCTTCTCAACGGCTATCGTGCTTTCCTCGCCGTTTATCGTCCATGCCTTTTCTACGCCTTTTATCTTTCCTGTCACAATGTTTTCGGCAAGAACCTCTTTTTTGATTCGTTCCTCATTTCTTACAATGATTTCTTTTATTCTCTCATTGCCTTCCTGATATACGTTAATATGGTCCATAACCTCAAAGCCTGCATCCTTGCGCATATTCTGAATCTTGCTTATTATCTCCCTCACAAATCCTTCCTCAACGAGCTCGTCGGTAAGGTTGGTGTCGAGCACGACAGTCATTCCGTTATTGGAATCGGATACGTAGCCCTCGGTCTGCAGCGCCTCGATTAGGAGGTCTTCCTTGTCTATTACTTCCTCCGACCCATCTAACGTAATTGTTATGGAACCGTTTTTATTAAGCTCACTCATGGCCTTTCCTGCGTCAAGCTCCGCCAAAGCCTCTTTAAGCGCGTTAATCTGCTTTCCAAAACGCTTTCCAAGCGTCTTGAGCTGAGGTTTAAACCGGTAATCGGTATATTCGCTGACGTCGTCCGCAAACTCAGCTGATTTTACGTTAAGCTCGTCGGCAATTATATCGGTATAGAATGAGGTGAGCTTTTTATCAGCCTTTATATACATCTTGGACAGCGGCTGGCGGTTTTTCACATTAGCCGCGTTACGGCATGCGCGTCCGAGCACTACGGCGTTGAGAACCTCGCCCATCTCAGCCTCGAGTTCAGTGTCAATCATGTCTTCGCACACAGCAGGAAAACTGCACAGATGTATGCTCTCCGGCTGGCTCTTATCTATCGTACATACAAGATTCCTGTATATATCTTCTGTCATGAACGGAATCATAGGAGCGGCCGCCTTGCTTATTGTAACAAGGGCGGTATAGAGAGTCATGTAGGCGTTAATCTTATCCTGCTCCATACCCTTAGCCCAGAACCTCTCCCTGCAGCGTCTCACGTACCAGTTGCTGAGTTCGTCAACAAACTCCTGCAGAGCTCTTGCAGTCTCCGGTATACGGTAGTTTGCAAGATTTTCGTCAACCGCTTTGACTGTCGTGTTGAGCCTTGACAGAAGCCATTTATCCATGACGGCAAGCTTGTCGTACTCAAGACTGTACGCAGTAGCGTCAAACTTATCTATGTTTGCATACAGCACAAAAAATGCATACGTATTCCACAGTGTTCCCATGAACTTTCTCTGTCCCTCGACAACCGCCTTGTCGTGGAACTTATTTGGAAGCCACGGCGCGCTGTTAATATAGAAATACCACCTGATTGCGTCCGCCCCATACTTCTCAAGCGCATCAAACGGGTCAACGGCATTTCCCTTTGACTTCGACATCTTCTGGCCGTTCTTGTCGAGCACAAGACCAAGCACTATAACATTCTTATACGGCGCCTCGTCAAATATCAGCGTTGAAATCGCAAGGAGCGAGTAGAACCATCCCCTGGTCTGGTCAACCGCCTCGCTTATAAAATCAGCCGGAAAATTCTCCTCGAATATATCTTTATTTTCAAACGGATAATGCCACTGTGCAAATGGCATTGAACCCGAATCAAACCAACAGTCTATAACTTCCGGCACACGGTGCATCTCGCCGCCGCAGTCCGGACATTTTATCGTAACCGAGTCAATAAACGGACGGTGAAGCTCTATGTCTTTTGGACAATTGTCCGACATCGACTTAAGCTCCTCAATGCTTCCAATAGCATGCCTGCAACCGCAGGAACACTCCCAAATATTGAGCGGCGTTCCCCAGTAACGGTTACGGCTTACGGCCCAGTCCTGAAGATTTTCAAGCCAGTCCCCGAAACGTCCCTTACCGATACTCTCAGGAATCCAGTTTATTTTATTATTGTTGGCTATCATTCTGTCCCTTACTTCCGTCATCTTAATAAACCAGGATTCCCTTGCATAGTAGATGAGCGGCGTATCGCATCTCCAACAGAACGGATAGCTGTGCTCAAACTTCAGAACCTTGAACAACAGTCCTTTCGCGCCAAGCATCCTGATAATACCCTCGTCGGCTTTTTTGCAGAATACTCCGGCAAAGTCCGTAACCTCAGGCTTGAACTCTCCCTTTTCATCGACGAGCTGTACGAACGGAAGGTCGTAATTGCGTCCGACATTAGCGTCATCCTCACCGAAAGCAGGTGCAATATGGACTACGCCGGTACCGTCCGTAAGCGTTACGTAACTGTCGCACGTCACATAATAACATTTCTTATCCGGATTCGCATAATCGAATAAAGGCTCGTATTCCTTGTACTCAAGGTCTTTTCCTTCGTATGTATCTACGACCTCGTACATTCCTTCTATTACCGACAGAAGCGCCTCGGCGAGATAATAATACTCTGTTTTAACAGCGGTATCTTCCTCACCCTCTTTTACAACGTCATTCTGCTCATTAAGGGAAACCTTTACCTTAACATATTTTTCTACAGGGTTCACGCACAGCGCCACATTGGACGGCAGCGTCCATGGCGTCGTTGTCCATGCGAGAATGTACTCATTTTCCGCATCCTTAACCTTAAATTTTGCTATTACGGATTTTTCTTTGACATCTTTATACCCCTGCGCAACCTCGTGGCTTGAGAGCGGAGTCCCGCATCGCGGGCAGTATGGAACTATCTTATAGCCTTTATACAGAAGCTTTTTGTCCCAAATCTGCTTGAGCGCCCACCATTCGGACTCAATAAATGAGTTGTGGTAAGTTACATACGGATTATCCATATCCGCCCAGAACCCTACGGTACCTGAGAAGTCTTCCCACATACCCTTGTATTTCCACACGCTTTCCTTACATTCTTTTATAAACGGCTCAAGTCCGTACTCCTCAATCTGTTCTTTTCCGTCAAGTCCGAGCTTTTTCTCCACCTCAAGCTCAACCGGCAGACCATGCGTGTCCCATCCGGCTTTTCTGATAACCTTATACCCTTTCATTGTACGGTAGCGCGGAATCATATCCTTAATTACGCGCGTAAGCACGTGGCCTATGTGCGGCTTACCGTTTGCGGTTGGCGGTCCGTCGTAAAATGTATACGGCTCGCCGTCCTCTCTTATTTTAATACTCTTTCTAAATATATCATTTTCATTCCAATACTCCAGTACCTGTTTTTCCCTGTCAACAAATTTTAAATCCGTCGAAACTTTATTATACATACAATCAAACCTCCAATTTAAACTTCATAATAGTATATATTTAAACGCTTGTCAACTTAAAAACTATTGACATTTCCCCATAAATTAGGTACATTATATGCTATCTATTAATTTGCCGGAGGATATGGTGAATATGATAATGAATAACTTGACGCTTCTTACAGATTTTTATGAGCTCACTATGATGCAGGGCTATTTTGAAAATGACACTAACCCTACCGTAGTGTTCGATATGTTCTACAGGGTCAACCCAAACGACGGCGGATATGCAATCTGCTGCGGTCTTGAACAGGTTATAGAGTATATTAAGGAATTACGTTTCACTTATGAAGATATAGAGTATTTGCGCGGACTGGAAATATTCAGCGAGGAATTCCTCGACTACCTTGCAGGCTTTCATTTTACCGGAGACATATATGCCGTTCCCGAGGGAAGCATAATATTCCCTATGGAGCCAATTGTAAAGGTCGTTGCCCCGATTATGGAGGCGCAGCTTATCGAAACCGCCATTTTGTGCATAATCAACCACCAGAGCCTGATTGCGACTAAATCGGCCCGTGTCTGCTACGCCGCGCAGGGCGAACCTGTAATGGAATTCGGACTGAGGCGCGCGCAGGGGCCTGACGCCGCAACGCTCGGTGCAAGGGCCGCCGTAATCGGAGGCTGCATTGGCACAAGCAATGTCCTCTGTGCAAAAAAATACTCGCTTCCGGCCCTCGGAACACATGCTCACAGCTGGATTATGAGTTTTCCGGACGAGCTTACGGCTTTTCGCAAATACGCAGAATTGTACCGCGAAAACATAACGCTGCTTGTTGACACATATGACACGCTCCGTTCCGGCGTACCGAACGCAATCAGGACGTTTACCGAACTCAGGGAATCGGGACGTATGCCGTCAAAATACGGAATAAGGCTTGACAGCGGAGATTTATCCTATCTCTCAAAAAAAGCCCGTCGAATGCTTGACGACGCAGGTTTTGAGGACGCCGTAATATGCGCTTCAAGCGACCTTGACGAATACCTGATAGAATCGCTCAAGGCGCAGGGCTCAAAGATTAATTCCTGGGGCGTCGGCACCAACCTTATTACGTCAAAGGACCATCCCGCTTTCGGCGGAGTATACAAGCTCGCTGCAATTAGGGAAGGAGATGTTTTCCAGCCTAAAATTAAAATTTCAGAAAACCAGTGGAAGATAACCAATCCCGGCAACAAAACAATCTTCAGGGTATACGACAAAGTGACGGGCAAAATACATGCGGACCTTATATGTCTCGCCGACGAGAGGTTTGACGAGAGTGAACCGCTTCAGTTGTTTGATCCGGTGAATACGTGGAAGAAAACGAAGCTTGACGGCGGAACATACACTTTGCGCGAAATGCTCATTCCTATATTCCAAAACGGGACATGCGTATATGATTCTCCCAGCGTTATGGATATACGCGACTACTGCCTCACGGAACAGGATACGCTCTGGGAGGAGACAAGACGTTTTGTCAATCCGCATAACGTATATGTCGATCTGTCAAAAAAACTGTGGGACATAAAGCAGGAGCTGCTTGACGCATTTGACATAACCTCCCGTTAATACTAACAATAAAGACGAAGGCGATTCATAGATGAAAAAAAATTCAGTTAGAAATATATTAACAAAATACTGGCATATTGTATTCGCGCTGTATATTCCGCTGTACGTATACATTTTTTTCACACTTGAGAATACGGATTATGAAAATACAACCATCGTACATATGCCCGTGGACGATATCATTCCATTCTGCAGATTTTTTATTATACCGTACCTTGTATGGTTTATATACATGGCCTTTTCTATAATATTCTTTTTCTTTTACAGCAGGAATGAATTCATAAGATATGCTTCTTTTCTAATTATAGGCATGACTATATGCCTTGCGCTGTATGCTTTTTTCCCGTCCGAGCTTGAATTACGTCCTGTCGATTTGGACACTTCGGATATTTTCGGCTATCTTGTTAGTGTAATATACAAAACGGATACGCCTACCAATGTATGCCCGAGTATACACTGCCTCAACTCATTTGCAACCCACATTGCAATAAGAAAATGCGGGTTCTTTAAGAAGAGACCCGCATTAATACTGATTTCATTTATACTAATGGTAACGATTTGCCTGTCAACACTGTTCCTGAAACAACATTCCGTATATGACGTTATAGGCGCCGCGTTGCTGGCTGTAATATTATATATTGTGATTTACAGGATTTTCCCATACAAAAAAACCGAAGAAAGCCCTTCACACTGATTACTTGTTACGTTTTTCCTGCGCTCACACTTATTCTTACGAGAATCCGAATATTTTCTGCGACATCTTATAGCCGAAAATAATAATCTTGCGTCCGACAAAGGTGCGCATCTGCATCGGTCTTCCAAGCATCGTATTATTAACCATCTTATACATACCCGGGTTGGAAGTTTTGAGATACAGCCATAACTTTTTGCGTTTTTTTAGGCTCTCCGAAGTCCCTTCTTTTACAAGAAGCGCCGAACTTACTGTTGTAATCATAGCAAGATATTTTACCATGTAATGTCTCAGCTTATCATTCTCAATTTTTGTAAGGTCATGCGAATCCATCATTAACTTATTGACCTTAATCTGCTGATCTATTCTTCTAATCATAACAGACTCGTTAACCGACTGGTCCTCGCGCCCAATGAAATACCTATACAAATCAACGTCAAGATAGTACATTAGTTTCACAGACGGCAGCGGCTGGTACACAAATATATTGTCGACATAAAATGTGTGCTTAGGCAGTTCGAGCCCACAGTCCCTAAGCATCTGCGTCCTGTATATAACGGAATGCATAAGAATATTCTGGCTCAGCTTAAAATGTTTGAGTTCAGACCACGTAAACAGCTCATTGACAGGCATTGCCGACCTGTAGTTAATAATACGCTTTTTTCCAATACTGGGTTTTTCATATACATAATTCGATATCACCATATCCAGACAGATATTATCTTCTATCATTTTATGCAGCAGCTTCATTACCTGCTCAAATGCACCCCTGTCAAACCAGTCGTCACTGTCGAGCACTTTAAAATAAGCCCCGGCGGCATGCTTAAGTCCTTCGTTAACCGCACTTCCGTGCCCCCCATTTTCTTTCGAAACAACTTTCACAATATCCGGATACTCTGCGGCATACTTTTCTGCAACTTCTTTAGTATTATCAGTGGAGCCATCGTCAACTACTATTATCTCTACATCATCCCCCGCTGTAAGAACAGACTTGATGGCCTTGCCCATATACTCTGCGGAGTTGTAACATGGTATAGCAACTGTCAGTATCTTCATTCGACATACCTTCTCCTCCATAATGATATTAACATACTATCACACATGTACATAAATAGTCAACAATTCGAGACTGCGTGTGAGGCTGTTATTATCTGGTATTTTAAGCATTTTACCGGTTACAGTGTTTTGATAGTTACGACTATACATATAGACACTGTAGGACGGGGAACGCTCTCGCTTAGTTATACGGAACAAAGTATTTTAAAATTGGATAACAGATAATATCTTCATCACACAGCCGGCATAGGTATGTGGGCATACTTTGACTGGGCTATTTGAACACATCGGTTCTTTGTCTGTGTATTTTACAGACTTATGAACCGCTATGTGTTCAATAAGCGCAAGCGTGCCCTGACAAAGTATGTACCGCAGACATATGACGGCGTTCGTCATAACGCGTTACCTCGCAACCAGATGGTATAACCCCGCCTTAAAGTCACCGTGTACATTATCAGGCACAAAGCCCATATTCATAAGAGCATCGCCTGCCATAACCTCGTCCTTTTCCTCTATATAGTAATCTGTACATGCATCAAGCCCCTGAAGCTTAAGAACAGGCATTGCATGGCTTGCTATTGCCAGAACCTGAATGAATGTGACAAGAGCCTCTTTCTTATCTTTCGATACAACCATGTAGCTGTCATATCTGTTATTCTGGGAAAATGATGCGATTCTGTAATAATCGCCCTCCCGGACTATATCGTTATATTTATGGAACATTTCTATCTGTCCCGGTATCTTAGAGCGCTCCTCATCTGATATTTTCGTGACGTCAAGCTCATAGCCAAATGTTCCGGCAAGCGCGACTACGCCCCTGGTATCAAACGGCGTCGTTCTGCCAACCGCATGGTTAGGACAGTCCGTCACATGCGCGCCCATCGTCGATAGAGGATATATAAGCGATGTTCCCTCCTGTATGTTAAGCCTTGCAATAGCGTCGGCATTATCCGAACACCATACCTGAGGACTGTAATATAACATGCCCGGGTCGTATCTTCCGCCGCCGCTCGAGCAGTTTTCAAGAAGAATATCCGGAAATTCCGTAACAAGCCTGTCCTGAAGCTCATATACCCCAAGCATATATCTGTGATACAATTCTCCCTGTCTGTCCGGTTCAAGCTCATGGCTCCAAACATCAGTCAGCGCCCGGTTCATATCCCATTTTACATATTCTACGTTAGCGCTCTTCAATACCTTTGAAAGACTCTCAAATATATAATCCCTTACTTCCTTTCTGGATATGTCGAGAACCAGCTGGTTCCTTGAACGTCCGGGTTCCCTGCCGGGAATCTGAAGCGCCCAGTCAGGATGCGCCCTGTAGAGGTCAGAGTCCGGACATACCATCTCAGGCTCAAACCAAATACCGAACTTCATTCCGAGCTTGTTGACTTCATCGACAAGATATTTCAATCCGCCCTGAAGCTTATCCTCATTTACGACCCAGTCACCAAGCGCCCTGTTATCGTCAAAACGGTTTCCAAACCATCCGTCGTCCATTACAAGCATTTCTATGCCAAGTTCAGAGGCTTTCTTCGCGATGGAGAGCAGCTTCTCCGTATTAAAATCAAAGTAGGTTGCCTCCCAGTTATTAATGAGTACAGGCCTTTTAACCGAGCGGTATTTCCCCCTTATAAGATGATTCCTATACAAATCATGGTACGTCCTCGTCATTTTGCCAAGACCTTCTGAGGAGTATACCATTACAACCTCGGGAGCCGTGAATATCTCGCCGCCGTTAAGCGTCCACTCAAACTGGTACGGATTAATTCCCATTACAAGCCTTACCGTATCATGCTGGTTCAGTTCACACTGCGCCTCAAAATTTCCCGAATACACAAAATTCATCGCATATACTTCACCCATGGTCTGGCTTGTTCCGTGTTCAATAAGCGCAATAAACGGATGGTCCTGATGCCCGGAGACACCTCTCTCCGAATATATTCCCTGCCTTCCATATCCAATCCTCTTACTCTGAATATTACGCTCCCTTCCCCATGAACCGTGAAGCGTAAGCATTTCAAAATCATTATTTTCAACATCCAGACATGCGGACATAACTTTCGTTAGTTTTATCTTTTCATCACATATATTCTTAACAATAAGGCTTCTTGTAATTACGTCAAGCTTCTCAAACGCCGAGTAAACAAGCGTTAACTCAACCCCGGCTATCGCATCCTTCATAACAATCTCGAGCGTCGTACAGTCCTCTTCATTTGAAAATGTTGCAGGAAGCCCTTCAAGCTTAGGCTTGCCTTTATATATTTTATGCGAGACATATCCGCATTCAAGCGCATGCTGTCCCTTTTCATTCTTAATTTCTATACAGTGCTCCCTGAAATCGCCTATATCACCCGTAGGGTATTCCATTTTTGTTCCGTCAAAATACCACACTTTATTTTTGGCGTCTACTGTCGGCATCTTTACAAGATTATCTGTTGAAGCAATACTTTTACCATAGTATATATGTACAAGATGTCCAAATTCGTCACCAATGCCTAAAATATAGCTT
>JAAVXK010000044.1 GCA_022790615.1 Lachnospiraceae bacterium | reverse complement strand
AGTAATCTTTCAAAAATCCTGTCCTGAAGCTGTTTTATCTGCGTGATATAAAATCCGCCTTTCGTTTCCAAACTATCACCTCATATACTGTACTAGTTCGAACATTTCTATATAGAATAATTATAAATATAGCACAGTTTCGTGTTAAAAGCAATATAAACTGCTAAGGCGCTTTTACAAAACATCGAAGCGCCTTAGTACTACAACCAAAAATTATTCATCATACCTGATTGTATCGTCCGTATATTTACGCTCCATATCATGCCTGATTTTTCTGTTATCCACCGTGTCGAATAAAATCCGGAAATCATAATTCTCCGGGTACAACTGTGACGCCGCCACCCGAAGCTTAACCCTTTTATGATTAATCCATATCTTTTTATCCGGCAGCTGAACTCTCATAACTCCCTTTTCGTTAACAGGCTCGCACACTATGCCCGTCTTTTTGTCCGGAAAAATAATAACGCTGTCTCCGATACTGAATTTACGGCCAGGCTCCGTTCCTTTCTTTTGCTTACGAATCTTTGAAATTCTGTCTTTCCCGCATTTTGCGGTTTGTTTATTGCCGTTTTCAAACTTATAGTCTTTCAGCGCCCCTTCGCCGTACACGACTCTGACCGCAGTTTCGAGCATTTCTTTTGGCATACCAAGTTTATCCGCAATATAGAATGCACAGCTCTCCCCTGCCTCACCGATTACCATCTGATATGTCGGCTTAAGAGTTTCCCTGTCAAACGTCATTCTGGCATTTATAATATCCTCTGTTCTGCCCGCATATTCCTTCACTTCCGGGTAATGCGTTGTGACAAGGAACAGGCAGCCGCTTTTTCGCAGTTCTTCCAATATAGCAATGGCAATACCCATACCCTCCGCAGGGTCGGTGCCGGAACCTAGTTCATCCATTATTACCAGGCTGTCCTTTCCAACCTCGCCCAGCACTTCCAGCACATTTTTTATATGTGCGGAAAATGTGGACAGATTCTCCGCAATGTTCTGCCCATCCCCAATATCGCACAGATAAGAGCTGTTCATGCATATATCAGCCTCTTCGCAGGTCACATGCAGGCCGCACTGTGCCATAATGCAGTTGAGCATAACGGTTTTGATTGCAACCGTCTTTCCTCCGGTATTCGGTCCGGTTATGATTACTCCCCTGTTATCTTTTCCAAGTTCAAACTGCAGCGGTACATTTATCTTTCTGTCCATGAGCGGATGCCTCGCATCCTTTAATATAATTTTGCGCTCTGTGTTGACGCATGGCTCCGCCGCGTCCATAGCAAGACTTAATTTTCCTTTTGAAAATATAAAATCAAGTTTTTCTATAAGAGATATATTTTCATTCATTACAGCGGACGTATCGGCTACCATCGCCGTCAATGTATATAATATACGGTATACCTCATTTTCCTCGCTGACCCTCAACTGCCCGAGTTCCTCATAGTACCTTGCAGCAGCCGACGGCTCCATAAATAACGTATTTCCTGTAGACGACTTATCGATTACGCTTCCGGATAATTTTAATTTGTACTCTTTCTTAACGGGTATGCATATTCTTCCATTCCTAAACGTACAATAGCTGTCGGCCATGCACTGTTTATTCGCCTGCATTACCTGCTCGGCCTTTCGTTTCATCTGCTCCTCGCATTTTACAATCTGACTTCTGATATTCCGGAGCTCTTTTGAGGCATAGTCGTCCACCTCTCCGCCCCTTATCTGCCTTCTTATCTCTTCTTTCAGTTCATCCTGTGAATCCATGTTTTCCTCATAAAAGCTAATCGGATTATCGTACATTTTTCCCCTTTTCAGGTAATCTTTCAGTCTACTGATTACAACAAGTACTTTTTCCACACGCTCTAACTGATACGGGGTAAGGCAGCTTCCCTTTTCCGCCATAACAAATATTTCCTTCACCTCCTCCACATTTTGAAGCGGAGGCATACCAAACTTTTCAATCAGCTCCCTGCCGTCTGTAGTGTCCCTGAGATGTTTCCTAAGTTCGCTCTCTGCCAGACAGTACGTCGTATTCGTTATCTTTTCCCTGGCAGTATCGGTAACTGCAAGCTCCATCCATTTTTCTTTTATTTTATCAAACTCGATTTGCTTTTCTATATTCATCTCAATTCATCCCTTTCGTCTTATAACTATACATACTAAAATCAAACCATTATTGCATGTATTTAACACCGCACATAGAAAAAACCACGGCTGCCTTTTACAGGTATACCGTGGTTCTTAATCCCTATTAAAATATACTGACATGTTTTATAAACAGGCAACCTGCCCGATTACCACCTTGTCAGTTCACATAATAATAATATAATCAGGATATATAACAAAAAAACTCTGGCAATCAACTGTAAGGCTTAATTTCAACAGCACATGCTAAAGATAATAATAAACCGTCAATTAATAACTCAAATTTCACAGTTACAAAATAATATTTGCAAAGTTTGAGTTAATAATATAAGTAAAAGCAGCATGTAAACTTATTTTGAAATTATCTCCATTACAATTAACATCCAAAGTCCTCCAAGCGTGTTTTTTTGCATTTGTTTTATGCTTTATATTTTTATATAGATTAATATACAGTTTTACCGCTTCGTTGTCAATGGAAAAATATTTTAAGTCAGGACAATCGCTTAAAACTGTATTCCGAACTTGACACGATATAGAATTATTAATAAAATTATTTATAGAATTATTTATGGAAGCGTTAACAGAGTTACCGTTTCTTTTTTCGATGTAAATTATGTGAAAATGGAGTATATACATATGAACATTTCAAAAAAATTTGCGGCTGCTGCCGCATTGTTAATTATTATATTTATATACAGTCTTCCCATGCTGACAGCCAAAGCTTATGAGTCCCCGGATGAAACAGCGGCGTCAGTCATACTTCCTTTTACCGCCTCAATCGAATATTCGTCGAACGGCTATGTCGTTATGGGTACGCTTACGGATTTTCCATCCGACGCGCGCCTTGTAAAGACTATGTATTCAACAGACGGGGAGACATTTCATCCCTGCATGAAAGACTGGGATTTTCACCTGCTTGACACTGACGATACAGGCAGCTTTTCAAAACTACAGAAGCAGGTCTGCCTATACGCAAACTTTGAGCCCTTTAAAAGTTATCTTCAAGGCAGTCTGGACCATTTTTACGTAAAACTTATCATTACAGGGGAAAATGGCGCTGCATACGAAACCATACCGGTTGTCATTGAACGCGGCATGCCGCAGCCGATTCCTGAAAACCTGACCGCCGGAGCTTCCTTTACCGCTGCCATGGCAGTCATTCATACAAGGCCGTTTGGCTATTATGGCAGATACCAGCTTACCGTGAGCGAAAACTCCACTGCGGAAGATATCGCCGCATTATTACCGGATACGATTCCGGTCAAAATAAGTTTCTATAACGGAAAAAATGTTGTTACAGACGGCGTCACAGACTGTCCGGTCAAATGGAAAAACCTGTCTATCCTAAATCTTTCCTCCGGTGAAAGCGTTACGATTGAAGACGCCGCGGAAGATATTATAGTTCCAGGCGGTACTCACGTTACTACCCCAACAGGTATTTTTATACTGAATGAAGCGCTTAACATTGACCCGCTGCGAATTAACGATTGCGCTCCGATGGATGAAATCAGGCTGGTTCTGAACGTCGTCTCAGAAAATGACAATCTTTCAGGCGTATTGTCAGCGGACAATGACGGCCTTGCCATGTCATTTAACCGAAAACCTACCGGTGCGGCAAATATTCGGGCATATACATTATCAGAGGGTGACTCAAAATGGACAGAAATTCCCAATACCACACTTATAGAGTCTGTAAACTCCCAGCCTTCCACCGAAAACAGCGGCTACGCATTAATATTCGACAATAACACAGAACCGTACCGCTCGTATCTGGAGGCAAAGAATGCAGGGAAGAATCCCACGCCTTTCTATGTAGGCGTGAAAATAGAGGGTGGCGTTTACGACGGACGGCAGCTAATACTTGCATGGCCGGACACGTATGAGCTGCCTTATGACATTCCGGACATTGCCGGTCAGGGCGGCAATGAAGCCAACGCAGGCGCGGGAAACACCGGCAACGCAACAGAGGGGGGCCAGCGCCCGAACCTTCCGCAAAACCCTGACGACAATCCCGGCGCTTTCATCCCTGAAACACCGCTAAAAACAGGAGGCAACGATAGTGACGATGGACAAAGACCGGAATTTTCCGATAATAGCGACAGCGGACAAAGGACGGAATTTTCCGATAAAAGTAACAGCGGACAAAGGCCGGAATTTTCCGATAATAGCGACAGCGGACAAAGACCGGAATTAACCGATAATAATGACAGCGGACAAAGACCGGAATTACCCGATAATAGCGACAGCGGACAAAGGCTGGGATTATCCGATAATAGCGATAGCGGACAAAGGCTGGGATTATCCGATAACAGCAGCGGGCAAAAACCGGATTCGCCCTATAGCAATGACGTTAAAAATGATAACTTCCTGATTAATGTAAATAATGACAACCTGCTCAAGGCGAATGTAGATAATATCGGACAAAGGCCGGATGCACCTTATAATCCTGAGAATAAAAATGATACATACACGGACACTGCTGCATATGGCAGTATATACAGTCATGAAAGCCAATCTGACAGAAAAAAGGAAGATATAAAAACCGGCAGCCGCATACCATATGTACCCGCTATGGTAATAACAGCAGCCGTCTGCCTGGCAATACTCTGTATTCCAATATATAACTACTATTTCGCCAGAAGAAAAAACGGCCGGCAATATTAATGTATTAGGCTGCATTATATCCCGCGGACATTTGCTCCAGTGGCAGAATATAATGCCAAAGCTAAATGTCCTGCGGAAACTCCAATACAAATTCCGTCCCCTTTCCAACCTCGGACCGGACATGAATTGTACCTCCTAGTTCTTCTAATATGCCGTGTACAATATACAATCCGAGCCCCGAACCGTTTTCCCGGTTATTTGCACCCACATAAAATCTGCGGAAAATATACGGCAGTTCGTCTTTTGGAATACCGCAGCCGCTGTCTTTCACAGTTACGCGTATTGTATCATCACCAACTTTTGCGGATATGATAATCTTTCCTTCACACGGCGTCGCTCGAAGCGCATTATAAATAAGATTCTCAAAAAGTATGTCCAGCTTTTGCGGCTGCGCCATAAAGAACGCATCCTGTTTTGGCTGCTCGACCGAAAAATAAACCGACCGGACTTCTGACTCTCCGTGATAGGTTGCATATATTTCCTCAAGCATTCCTTTCAGAGATATCCTGACAGATTCTCCTTCGATGCTATCCAACTCATTAATGGCGGAAAGACCTTGAAGCCGACGGGCCATTTCGCGCTGTTTAATTTCCGCCTGGTCAAGATACCCGCGCAGTTCCGTATCAACTCCCAATCCGCTTGCACGAATCGCCTCGATGAAAGATTGCGTTGCAAATACGGGCGCCTTTAAATCATGCGCCATGTCGGAAAAAAATGCTTTACGCTCTTCCAAAAGCCGTGTAACTTCCTCCGTACGCTTTTTCACCTGTTCTTCCAGATGGTTGGTAAGCATCTCATTTTCCCTGAGTATGCGCCGGCTTCGCGACACCATCATGGCCGCAAACAGCACCACAAGCAGCAGGCCGCACCATTCAAACTGCCAAAAAAACCGGATTGGCTCAAACCGGTTTGAGAAAAACAGATTGGCGATCAGTCCCACGCCAAAAACGATGCAGCCTGCCAGCGTATAACGGCTTTCCCAGTTTTGCGACGCCACGCCCCGCAACGCACAATAGGCCGTCGCAAAAAAAGTAAAAATATAATAAATATCCGTCAGCTTTCCATGTATAAAAACCGCCCATGGCAGTACCGGAATAAGAATACACAGCAAAAGCAGGACTGCCGGAATTACAGCCAGAACCACATGTATCCATCTCCATCTGCCGTCAGCGCCCGAAGCAAGCACAGTAAGCTGAACCACACTAAAACACAGACAATATAACGCCAGATTCTGCACCAAAAACCAATACTGCGCCACCGGCATAGAGAATAGAAACACAAAGTATCGGAGCATATACAGCGCGTAACAACAGCACAATACCCCGAACCAACGGCTCAGCCTGCCCCCGCTGCGCCACAGAAACAACGTGAATACCGCAAGAGCCAACGGAGTCAGAAAAGCCAGAGCATATACAAAATTATGAATACTGTCCATCCGTCGGATTGTTTCATCCGTACTTAACGAAGGCGGAAAGTACATACCGCTGTAATACCCCGCTTTTGAGATAGTTTCCACCGTTATATCATGGTCGCCCGGCGTCAATAAAAAAGTTATCCTTCCGTTTCCAACGCCGTCAGCACGGCGTCTTCCGTCCAATGAAACAGAATACTGCGAACAAAGCTGCGGAAAGTCTATAGCCACAGTCTTTGGCCCGCCATCATAGCGCAGAGTCATCCGGTAAATCGCCCGCCCATGCGGAGAAACCGACATTTTCCCCCGCTGGAGATTGGAAAATTCGCCAATATAAGTAGGCCTGTCCGTTACGCGCCCGTCCGTAAGCAGCCACCCGTCTATAAGAAAAATGGGATTATTCCGTTCAAGATTCTCTTCACTTACAGTTATAACTCCAGATTTTCCATACGGAGGGGACGTCTGGTATTTGTTATCCTTATAAAATAACATTGTCAAAAAAATAACCAGCGTAAGTAAGACTACTGGCGCCTGCCACCCTAATTTATGATGTTTCACAAGCCCAATCCCCTTTGCATATGGATTCAACGGTCTGCAGGAACAAACCGATACCCCTGTCCCCAGACTGTCTCAATAAAATGATGTGCATTCCACGCTTTTTCAAGTTTTCTTCTAAGCCGTGACATATATACCTGCACCATCTGTCCGCCGTCCCATGGCTCGGAGCCCCAAACGAGACCAAATATTTCTTCCGGCGTAAATACATGCTCCGAATGTTCCGAAATTCGTAACAAAATATCAAATTCAATTGGCGTAAGCGTTAGTTCGTTTCCGTCAATCAGCGCCCTATGCCCTGTCAAATCAATTAGAAGCGGACCATAACATAACTGCGTTTGTTCGGAAACCGCCAGCTTGATACGGGTTTCGACCTTTACCCAAAAAAGCTCAGCCGGAGTATTTTTTGTGATATATTCTATACCGCCGGCGGCGAACCCCTCCATCTGCCTGTCAGGTTCGGTAAGGCAGCTAAGAAATATGACTGGGGTATGCGCTAATTTTCTCAGCTTCCCGCAAACAGCATAACCATCCTCGCCTGGAATCATCACATCAAGCAAAACGCAGTCATAATGTTCATCCGCCGCCATACTAAGCGCGCTCTCTCCATGTTCTGCAAGATGAACCATACATCCGTGACGCCTGAGAATATCCGACCAAAAAGTACGGTCGGCGGGGTCGTCGTCCACAAGAAGAATGCGCCAGGGACCATCTGACCGTTTCTGATTTTCCAAAGCCTCTGTTTCATTGGTCGCTGGTTCACAGAGAGCTATTCCCTCCTGATTCAAAAAGTTCCTATAAGCATCATGGATGTGGTTACGCCTCTGTCTGGATAGCGGGATGTTATGTCCGTTCTTTGTTACAATACAGTTAACGCCAACAGTCTGTACATAATTCAGGTTAACCAGATAGGAGCGGTGTGTTTTTAAGAATTCAGGCCTTGCCAAAAGTTTCCCCTCAATATCGGATAACGCGGCGGTCATTTCACGGATTATACCATCTGCCATATGAAAAGAAACCGTCTTATTAATAACTTCCACATATTCAAGCCCCGTAAAAGATATCCTTGCAATGCCTTTACGGTCTTTCAGCGCCAAACTTTCCTCATCCTGCAGGCACAGCTCATTTTCCACCCTGTCTAACAGCGGGAACAGTGAACCGGCATCAACCGGCTTAAGCAGATAATAATACGCCCCCACACTGTAACTATCCACGGCAGATTCCGCCGATAGGGACACAAATATAATCTTAACATCTGTATCCAGTTCCCTTATCTCACGCGCAGCCTGAACTCCATTTATGCCGGGCATTACCGCATCAAGCATAATAAGGTCATATTCTCCTGCTTTCATATCACACAGAAAGTCAGTGATGTTGTGAAAAAAACGGCATTCATGGCTTACCCCCCGAATGAACTGGTATTCCGCAATCAATTCCGTGAAATGAGTAAGTTCTTTGTCCTCATCATCACAAACCGCTATCCGCATAACGCCAAACCTCCCTGAATAAAATGTATATCCATGCGCAGCAAACCATGCCTGCAACCCTATAACTTCTTATATCTCATATAATAAGATACCACGACAGGGACGTGCAGTCAAAGTAAACAGATGATAGTGCAGCCAAAGTTATTACACCTGCTTTTTACTGCAATACACTGCAATAGCCTGATTGACAAATGCAGCAGTTCCATCTCCGCCTGCTTTGTCAATGTTGTTCGTAAAGCGTTCATCACATATATACATTTCGCCCAATTCACTAAGTATTTCATTTGTACATACATAGTAATTATCGGTTATAAATTTCTGCAATGCCAAAATTTTCTTTTGTACTTCATCGGAATCAGGCGTTAAATGTTTTAATGTTCCCAATTCTGAAAACACTGCCATTAGTTCGTTTGCAATCTTGTTATGACTACCATCATTTCGAGCAATATCCTTTTATCTCATATGCCGTATAAGCATGGCTATAATGATATCCCAACTTTTCAGCCAACGCCACGGAATACAGGTTTTGCGCATCCCAACTCGGATACAGATTCCTATCCAAACACTCTGTCAAAAGCCTTGCCCCGCATGCGTAAGCCAGTCCCTGTCTTCTGTATGACTCTTTCGTATCAATTTCTATTTCAATTCCACCCAAATAGCTGGAATAGGAGGATGCGCCTGAAACCACTTCATCATCTTTCAAAATAACAGCTCCCAATCCCAACCGGCTATAAGTTTCATAATCCTTGTATTGGGACACCAAATCCCTGGCCCAATCTGTACTCTTACATACATTATATATATCTTCATCTATTAGTCTGCACGCAAAGCCCTCCGGCAACGAATCTGCCGCTAACCGCAGCTTTTTTCTGTCAAACACATCCGGTTCCTTTTTGATGGCATACCGTAACACCTTTTTTGCTTTTTCTTTGTAACAATATACAATCTCTTCTGCCCAGCCGGCATTTTGCGGCACCATTATAATATATTCCTGCCTGCACCACTCAGGCTTGAACAATACCAGCTCCCTGTTTGGGATTCCTGCAAAAAATGCAAAATCACCCAGAATTGCCATAGCAGACTTGGGTGATACAATGTCATCCACATATAGTTCTCCCATAACTCCCTGGAGGCACGACCATAGTATTGTTTCATCCCAACCGCTGAATAAACCTGCCGTCCTTCTTGTATCAGTTGCTTTTTGTACCAATTGCTCCCCTACTTTCGTTATCAAGGCTTCATTTAAACGATTCACCATTTTGTATTGTTCTTTCCTGCCCACGCCCCGCCCGGCTCATACCTCTCAATAATATCCAAAATACTACTCCTGTATATATTATCCGAGAGCACGCTTCCATCCGGAGAAATGCTGATTGCCCTCACATCTTTCGGATTCTCTGTATATGGGGTTACATGTTCTTTAGACAAATCAAAATAACTTCCAAAATATTTGAGCGCATTGCCTTCTGGAAAGATAACATTACCATCGGAAGGCCGTATGCCTATCGCCCCAAATTCATTTAGAATCTCATGGGTCCTATTATTGTAGGGATTGGAAGAATCGCTTCCGACAAGCCATGCCGGATGGGTTTTAATGAAAATGCCCGTGTCCTTTACGGCATTTGCAAAAACCTTTACAGGTTCAAGCGGAATTGTTTCCTGATGAAATGCATCGACAGACAGCAAGATTCGGTTTACCCCGCTCTCGGCAAGTCTGGCCGCAGCCTGTTTTATGAAGTCAGTATCTTTGCTGAAATATCCGTTTGTAATAATCTGTCTTTTGGGTATGTTCATCTCATATGCGGCCGCATGTATCGCGCACACTTCGTCAAGATAAAGCAGCGGTTCACCGCCAAATGTCATAACAGAATCAATGGCAAACTTCTTACAGGCCTCACGTATCACAAGCGCTGCAGCGGCCCCGTCTATGTGCATTCCTTTTTGTTCGTGTCCGCCCTCCGAACAATGCTTACAGCGGCCTGTGCAGGCCCATGTAATTACAAATTCTATTCGTTCAAGATTTATTATGTATTCGTTCATTTTTTTACCAAACAACTCCTCCATGCGTTTATTTATGAATTCCAGGTTACCCTCAACAGTATTCGTTCCGTCCACATAAAGAACCGGACAGTCAAGCGTTTTCAACCATTCATCTGTTTTTTCCATTGTTCGGGATGCGACCATTGCAAAAAATCTCTGTTCCTGCTCATACATGTCGCCTCCCTTAAGGACACGTTTTCCGAATTTCGCAGCAGCCCTCTGCTGAACTCGCTCCAAACTTAGTTCATGTGAAATCTCAATATAGATAACACAGTCATACGCCGAATTAACCTCACTTCCAAAATCACCGTGTACGGCTGATAATATAAAACGTTTATATTTTTTTATATCAGCCGTTATCAACTCCCTTACTTCCTCCCTTGTCCGCGGATTAATATAGGGATTTTCCGACTCATCCCATCGCGTACGCGGAAAATAATAGTCTTCTACGTCCATATGTCTGTAGGAAAGCAAATCGGAAAGATGTTTACCTAAAGTGGTTTTTCCACTTCCATTTGCACCTACTATTGCAATTCCATTACAATTCATACCAGTTCCCCCCTTTATTCTGTTTCTGTCCTGCGTTTCCCATCCTCGGTAAATGTTCTTTTTAACGCCTGTTCCGTGGGAAATATAGACGCAATCAATACCACGCACTGTACCGTACATAAAATACTGCCCAGAACCCCGGTTACAGTCTCTGATTTACCGTAGGCCATTACATGCGCCGCTATTGACGGTATCAACATTATGACCCCAATCTTCCACCACAAACGTCCGCAATATTCATGCGCAAATTTCCACGTGTCCATGTTTTTCATAGAGCGCGTCGTCCGATATCCAACCAGTCCATTTATATCCTTAGGAGGATGCTTCCACATAATCCTGCCGCTAACGAGCATGATAACCGGTATCAACAAATCACAAACAAACATAAACCACCAAAACCACATACAACCCCTCCCCCGTTACATTATCTTTCCCTTTTACAATTCATATTCAAGCTGACAGTCAAACGGTTCTTCCTTAACATGCCTTTTATTAACCAGTTTCGCCTCCACGCACCCCATAGACTTATAAAACGCCTGGCTCTCAACTGCCGAATGGGCGGATATATACAGCTTTTTTGCTCCCTTTTTTATTGCCCATTCTTTTGCCGCCAAAAACAACGCCCTTCCGATTCCATTTTTTCGCAGGTCCTCCGATACATGTATACTTGACAAATCAAGATATTCATACTCGCCGCCAAACCAATCGGATTCCACCGAGACAAAACCTTTTAATTTGCCGTCCCGAAACGCTCCGTAAACAAATCCGCCTGACGAAACGGTATTCTTCAGGCATGATATTAAAACGCGGTAATCGTCTTCTGTCCAATCGTCGACAAAAGGCGCGTCCTGAATGGTCCATTTACCGTCATGTCTGCGCCAGCACTTTGTAACATTCTGACGTCTGATAAAATCGCTGAATAATTCCCGGCAAATCTCATCTGAATTGAGAACCCTATATTGAATCATGCACATCATTCCTCCCTGCTATTCCCCCGCGGCAAGCGGCGGCGCTTCCTTAATTATATTCATTCATACACATAATATCAAGGCAATCTGAGCCAATTAAATTAGTTTTTAAGCAATTGCACCTCTTGTGATTATGCGCGCCGATATTGGCAAAAATGTTATTATGCTTTTCCATTGTTTAATGAGAACTCAATGCTTCGTTGTTTTACGGACTCCCATCGTATGTGATAAAATAAGAAAAACGCAGAAAGGAGCAGGTTACAATGACAAATGTGGAACTGGGGAGCAGAATTTCCTCCTATCGGAAAAACAAAAATATGACGCAGGAGGAGTTAGCAAACCGTATCGGTATAACCCCGCAGGCGCTCAGCAAATGGGAACGAAACCAGAGTCTGCCGGATATTTCCCTGTTAATCTCTTTGTGTAATATACTAGAGGTAAGTGCGGATTGTCTGTTGGGCACGGATGCACAGAAGATTACGGAGGGAACAGACAAGGGTACGGAGGATAAAATACTGCGTCAGCTTAGAAACTGCCTGCCTCCGTTGGAATTAATTTTTTCTGTGAGCCTTGTGCCTTCCCTTTCGAATAATTTCGTAAAAGACATTGAGGATGTGCGGACACGGCTTGCAAAAGAGGGAATCCTTATGCCGCTTGTCTGGGTACGGGACGAGGGCGTGCTGAAAGAAAATGAATTTATGATTTTAGCATACCGCAATGTTCTTTATGACGAAGTCTTATGCGGCAGTAAGGAAGAAAACTACGAAAAAATGATTGCGTGTCTGGAAAAGACCGTTCGAGATAGGTATGCAGATTTATTAAATAAGGATATTGTAAAGAAACTGGTAGATAATCTGGCGATATCCTATCCGGCTTTGGTAGAAAACACAGTACCGGATAAGATATCTTACGGCTTTTTATTAGATATACTGAAGAAGTTTATAGCGCTGGGAAAACCTATCTGCTATCTTCCCAAAATTATTGAAAAAGCCGAAAGCCTGTTACATGACAATCCGGCTCTGTCCGCAGAAACAATTGCTTTAAAAATTGCAGGGGAGCTGGAAACGGCAATTCGGATATAGGCAAATGCGGTTATCTATCTGAATCATCTATATTCGAAAATCATAAAACACAATCGGCCGGATATGACGGATTGTGTTTTATGTTGAATGATTTAAAACATATGGTCAAAATATTAAATTCCATGTAATGTAAGCAAAATGTCCCCGATATCCCCATTGACACAGACAGACCTGGTCTTGATTTCCTCCGGCGCAGCCGCCTCCCCATAATTGATACAGGCATATACTGCCTTTGGATTATCCGCAGTCATGCGCCAGAATGGAAATTTGATAATGCCCGGCGTATTGCTGCCCACGCCCAATTCCAGATAAAGAACATGCATGTTCTTATGACGCAGAACAAAATTCCGATATCTGTCAGCTGCTTCATGCCATCCCTCGTCCTCCACAAATGTGCTGTCAGACCGCAGGTTCATAGCCATAGGCGCACCGCAGACAGGACAATATGGAACTAAGCCGGGCGTAATACGCATATCATGCTGCTCCATAATCATTTTTTCTACAACAGTCTCATTGTCGTATGTCTTTTTGTGGCAGGGTTTTGAACACTGCCATAAGCCGTAGTCTCCCTGCGTATAAAACAATCTCGACTTATCAAAGCCCGCCTTTTGAAAACAATGGTCTACATTTGTCGTAAATACAAAATATTCTTTTTCATAGAAAAGTCGAAATAATTCGTCGTAGACAGGTTTCGGAGGATTTTGATAGCGGTTTATATAAATATAGCGGCACCAGTACGCCCAGTATTCTTCCAAAGTATCGTATGGATAAAAACCGGCCGAATACATATCCTGAAACCCGTATTTTGATATATAATCAGAAAAATTATCCTCAAACCTTTTTCCCGCATAAGTAAATCCCGCCGATACGGAAAGCCCGGCTCCTGCGCCAATTAAAACGGCGTCGGCACTTTCCATCTCATATTTCAGTCTTTCAATATTATCCCGGCAGTTTTTACTACAGGAATCGTTTGTATATTTCATAGTCGCTGTCTTTAAAGACATTAAAAACCACCTCCATACCGCTATTATGATTCTCAAGCCAGCTGAATACCGTATGAACGGCTATCTTGGCGGCCCTTTCAGCCGGAAAATGAAACTCTCCCGTAGAAATACAGCAGAATGCAACGCTTTTCAGATGATAGTCTGCCGCAAGTGCAAGACAGGAGGTATAACAGTCTGCAAGCAGTTCACAATCTTTTTCAGTAACATCGCCGCATATAACAGGGCCGACTGTGTGCAGAACATGCCTGCACGCAAGATTATAGCCTTTCGTAATCTTTGCCCTGCCCGTCGGCTCCGGCCCATCCTGTTTTTCCATAATTCGCAGGCATTCCAGACGAAGCAAAACCCCCGCGGCAGAATGAATCGCATTGTCAATACATGCGTGGCAGGGAATAAAACAGCCAAGCATCTCACGATTTGCCGCATTTACAATGGCGTCCACGGATAATCTTGTAATGTCCCCCTGCCACAAGTATATACCGGGCTTTACAGGAGACAGTTCTGACAAATGTACAACGCCCTTTCTTTCCAATTCCTCTTGCAAATACGCATCCTGTACCGAAATAAATTCTTTTGAAACAGAATACGCCGGCCTGATATTCATAAGAGAACGCAGCAGTTTTCTCTGCCTGTCATCCTCTTGCGGAATTTCAATACCGCGAAGCTTTTCATCTTCCTTTTTCAAATATTCTATCAAAAACCTGCGTCGCCCCGCCTGTGACATTTTGCCACGCATACCGTTCCCTCCTTAAAATGCCGTCCATTCATTTATCTGCATTCTCATACGTATGAATCAGACGGATGACGCCAATTTGAATGCTGCTCTCCGTCTAAACGTACGAATAAACTGCCCGTGAACGACTCTTGTCTGGATATATGTCCGCTTTACTCTGCAACTACAGAAATTCTCTGTCTTATGTGATTTCCATTCACAGCCTCGTCAATCATGGCAACCGCGTAGTCGGCATAGCTTATTACGCTCTCTCCTTTTTCGTTAAGCGTTAGTTCCTCTCCTCCAAGAATGTATTTTCCGGTCTTAGCGCCGTCCGCCTGAAAGTCTCCCGCAGGACTCACATACGTCCATTTCACATCATTTCTTGTGCGAAGTTCGCAAAGAGCCTTGCCCATATTGGAAGCAAGCGGCTTAAACATGTCGGGGAAATCCGCCCCGTCCATTACCTGCGCGGTATGTTCAGCGTTTACATACAGACTGCCTGCACCGCCTACGACAAGCAGCCTCGTTTCGCAGCCGCTCAAGATATCACATAAATGTTTAAGAGACGTACTGTGCTGCGGCAGAGTCTCCGGAGTCCACGCTCCAAAAGCGTCAATCACAACGTCAAAATCCTCCAAATCGGCTTTGGTAAGGTCAAAGAGGTCTTTTTTTATAACCGTTCCCGCCTCAGACTTGTTATCCCCGCGTACAACCGCCGTCACATCAAGTCCTCTCTCTAAAGCCTCCTTAACAAGCATCTTTCCCTCTTTACCATTTGCGCATACAACTGCAATCTTCATAACACTTTCCCCCTTAAATTAATTAAATTAATATTTTTTAAATGATTTTACGAACGGATTGTTTTTTCCCGTCTGCAGGATTATAATACATCCGTAGGGAAATGACGTAAAGTACGCACTTTTATGTGCCGTAGTTACTTAGAGGTAACATTTACGAAGAAATGAGGGGTTTTAATGGAAAAAAAATTACCTGCCTGTCCGGTAGAAACAACCTTGATGCTCATAAGCGATCGGTGGAAAGTTCTGATTATCAGAGATTTACTTGAGGGTACGAAGCGTTTCGGCGAATTAAAAAAATCTGTCGGCAATATCTCGCAAAAGGTGCTGACTGCCAATCTGCGCTCTATGGAGGACAATGGACTGCTCACCCGTAAAGTATACCCCGAAGTGCCGCCGCGGGTTGAGTACACGCTTACGGAAACAGGCCATAGTTTAAAGCCGATACTTGACGCAATGTTCTCGTGGGGCACGGAATACAAAAAGAAAAACGGATAAATACAAAAAACTAATCCATAAAATGAAAATTTAATATTCATATGAATGGAAAGAAGAAATTGGAAGACAATTTTACTTGACAAGTACAAGTAATATCTATTATACTTACAATACCTTTAAGGGGTAGTAAAGGTTTCGACAGGGTATTAGAAGTTGGAGAAGCAAGCCGCAGGATGATGCGTCAAATCTCAAATTAAAAATAAACGCTGAAGATAATTTAGCATACGCTGCCTAATGGCAGCTGTCCGTAGGTAAGCACCTGCACTTTCCCATCGGGCATCGACTATGCAGGAAACGACATATACTAAGCTTTGCGTATATGGGCGTATTATGAAGCT
>JAAVXK010000134.1 GCA_022790615.1 Lachnospiraceae bacterium | reverse complement strand
TTACTCTATTGTCTGTCCGTCAGTTTCCTTTCCGGATTTGCCTGACTTACCAAATCTCTCAAAAAGGTTCGGAACCATATCAAGAATCTTTGTAAGTCCGTCCTGATTCTTAATGTTTACGAGCTTTGCTTCGCCGTCCTTTAAGACTATAACTGCGCTCGGCTGGATTTTTCCACCCATTCCGCCGCCTCCGTTGTTCTTTGTGTCCTTCGAGTTGACAAACGCCCCTGCGGCTACGCCGAACGATACGTCCACAAGAGGGAGTATTATCGTTCCGTCCCCGACCGTTATTGCCTCGCCGACCACCGTCTTTGTCGTTATAAAACTATCCATTCCTTTAAACAAGGAATCAACCGTTTTCTCAAAATTATCCGCCATATCAATTTACCTGTCCTTTCTTCATAACTCGCTTTATATCTTCATTTAATAGTATCTTCAACAAAAATCGTAGAACGTCCAGAACACGAACATAACCTTTGGCACGCACACTGCCCTTCAGTATCTTTTTTTCAAAATCCGGGGTAATATTATATTTCCCCGTCCAACAGACTGTAAGAATACCAAGTCCTCCGAAAAAAAGTCCCGTACAGGCCGGGTCGTCAAACCCTATGACCATATCCGCCTTAATCTTTTTCGGCCTGACGCGTTTTAAAAACTGAATTACGATGTCTTTCAAAAAAACAATAAGCCGTTTGTTTCTTTCATCTCCCAGTATTCCAAACAAAGTTTTGAATGTATTCTTTTTCTTTTTTTTATCTTTATGATTGGCTTTCTTACGCCGCCTCTCTTTCTTATATCCCCTATTTCTCTTATGTGAATGTTCTTTTAAGCTGTCCGCGCCATCCTTATCTGTGGCGTCCGCACAACCGGCGTCACGTTTTGCGCTGCTTTCATTACCGGAATCGTAATGAATATCCTTTTTTGCGGAATTAGAATCGGATTGTTCCAAACTGCCAGAAGGGGTATTCTTACGCCGCCGTTTATTCGTTTTATTCTTTCTCCCTGCCCGTTTGCTGCGTGCAATGGGGATTCCAAACAACCTGAATATCCACAGCTCCCCTTTCGGATATGAAATCCTGCAGCGCAGTATTCCTGCAAGCCATGTAAGATAAATACCAAGACTTGCGTCATTATTAAAATCCGCCCTGACGCTATATCTCACCGGAACAAACAAAATGAGAAGCGAAAGAGTTAGAATAATTCCCAAAAGAACAAGTACGGTAATTCCTATTATTTTTAATATAACCAAAATTATATGCACTAATCAACCACTTCCCATAATATTACGCAGGATTTCCGTACAGTTTTCTGCGGATACATCCATTAAAATCATGTCCGTCATTTTCGCCGTAAGCCTCCACTGCAATCGCCATTACAACATTCACAGCCTCCTTATAAGAATGTGTAAGCCCGACTACCTCTAGGATGTTTCTTCTATAGTGTCTGAAAATAAGTTCATTACACGAAATAATATCAAGTACATTATTCCCATTTGACGGAAGGGTAACACAATAAACCGGAGGAATGTGCACAGAATCATCCTCGGCAATATTTTTATAATAATCCGGTTTTTCTGCAACCACACTGTCCATATACAGATTATCATGCCATTTTATCATATCAATCCCCATCTGTTATAAAATCATCCATTATCAAGTCGCAAAGCAGCTCGTAACATGCGACAAGTTCCGCCTTATCTGCGCACTGTTCGATTGAGTGCCTAATATATTCCGTAAGTTCATCCGAATTTCCAAAAAATACCGGAATACTGCTGAGTATTACGGAATACACCGCCCTGACGACGGGACGGCTGTATTTTTTAATCATAGCCTGCATATCCTTCAAAAGACTGTCCGTAACCTCTTCAAGGTATTCCGGAGTAACCGGACCGGAAGACGGCTTTTCATCGAGTTCTGCAAAGATACTGGAGGACATGAGCCTTTCTGACTTTTTTAGTACGGCGAATCCCTTGTCTTCCACAGAAATCTCCTTTCCAAGCATAGCCTCGAGGACTATCCTATCCTCGTAAAGACGTTCCAAAGCACCCTCGATTCTCTCAAACAGGCTGTCGGCGTCGGGCTCACAGCCCTCGTCAAGCGCCCCGTCAACCGCATCAATTATATCAATACACGCATTGAATATATTACTATCCTTATCATCTAACACTGTATTAGCATTCAGCGCATATACGTACAAACCGTTAATCATCCTCTGCAGCGACATATACAAATCTGAAATGTCGTGTATCTGCGAAGTTGAAACCTGTATTTTATCAGAGAGAATATTATAATAATCGGTTTCCATGCATGTAAAATCTGCTTCACCCAATTCATCCAGAACTTTTTCAAAAACAGAGAAATAATTATTCATGCCGTCCGGCTCATATAGCATTGCCGAAGTCCTTATCATGTACACAAAACCGTCCAGAGAATCCCTGTCGGAATCTGAATAAAGCTTAATACTATCCTTAACATAATTTAAAAACTTTGAGCGGGACATGCGAACGGGAAGCTGTCCGATAATGTCGCGTACTCTGTCGTTAACCTCGGCAGGCTCTTTTGTGCTGAATATAAAATCTATAATATCGCCGGTCAACGCATCCTTGTCAACCTTTCCGAGCAAATCGTCAATTTCCTGTTCCGTCTTTGTATAGCGCGCTTCTATACGGTTCATGACATACTCGTACACGAGAAACCTGTCTATATACGCGGTAAGTACCTGCATCTTTTTTATTATGATATTTCTTGCGTCGTCAAGCCGTCCAAGCATATCAGAGATACCGCCATTTTCATCTCCGGAAATCTTCTTAAAACATTCCCTTATCACAGAAATCTCCGCATCGGCGTCAGACTGTTCCGGAAAAGGCGTCTCGTTGCCCATCTCATAAAATATATAATATTCCACGGCAGCGTCAAGTATCGACGACGCCTTGTAATTTGCAGAAAGCCTGCCGGACTTATCAGCAGTCATTTACATACCCCTCTCGTCTAAAACAATAGCACCCATTTATTTCCAACAAGTTTTCCAAGCATTTTCAAAATCTCTCCGTATTTAACTGACGCCGGGTATGCCGATAATACCGGGAAATAAGCCACGAACATTACGGCGGCAAGCGCCAGGTATACAAACACGGCCGGTTTCAGCTTCGGATAAGTCTTAATCAGCTTATACATAGAGTATCCTATCATAAGAACTACGAACGGAACACTCGGGAAATAGTGATATATAAACGTGCACCTTGTAACGAATACCCACGGCAGGTACTGCGACATATATCCCACTGTCAGGAACAGTGCGATTCTGTCACGTTTCGCGAATACAAGATATACAAGATATGCAAACACCGGAATTCCAATCCACCATATCAGAGGATTTCCCATAGCCGATATACCCTCGCTTACGCCGTCGCCAACAGACTCAACGTAATACAGCATCGGTCTCACAATCGTAGGCCACTCATACCACGTCGATGAATACACATGCTCCGAATCAAGCGATGCATGATAGTCAAACATATAAGTCTGCGAATCAAACACCCTCTTGATAAGGCCATTGTTCATACTCCTTACATCATTATCATTAAACGGTATATATGACAAAACGTATAAAATAACCGGTACTACGATAAACGCAACAAGACAGAAACAAAGCGTCTTAGTCGTAAATATACTGAAATTATCAATAATATGTCTGTGCTCAATATTCCCCGTCTTACCCTTTGGCTGGCATACGGCCCTCCTGTATTCCATGTACCTTCTGAAAATAACAGCGAAGAATACAACTGCAAGTCCCACACCGGCATACACGCCGGTCCATTTTGCGCCAAATCCCAGTCCCATACAAATTCCCGATAACAATAGCGGTATAAATGTCTTCTTAAGCGGGGTATCATAAAAGCTCATCCTATAGTAGCAAAGCATAAAGTAATATTCAAGCATTATGAATAATGTGACAAACACATCAATTGTCGCAATTCTTGTCTGTGTAAAATGCATAAAATCCAATGCAAACAGGACGGTAATAACAGTCGACAACCATGTCTTGTCCGTAATTTTCCTGGCAATCAGATACATTACCGGAAGCATCAGAACACCGAACAGCGTTCCCATAAACCTCCAGCCAAAAGGACACATACCAAATATAAGAACGCCGATTGCCATAATCGCCTTTCCAAGCGGCGGATGCGTAGTTTCATAGCACCGGAGGCCGTTCACCATCTCATACGCGGTCCTTGCATGGTATATTTCATCAAAATATGTGCTGTTCATAAACGAATATGTTCCGTCAAATATATCCTGTTCGTCAAACAACATCGGGTATTCACTACTGTTGACAGGCGTTATGGCATTGCCGTTACTGTCAAAGAACATGAATTCCATCAATGATGCGTCATCACTCTTTAGAACGTATTTTAAATATCTGGTATCCTTGCCGAGCTCATATTCATTCCAGCAGAACACGCTGACCATTTCAAGCTCGCTTCCGCCGTCTTCCTTAATGGCCACGACCTGATTCCAGTTCGTGCCGTCCTCCGAAGTATACAAATCAAACAGTCTGTTCTCATGATATCCCAGATAACAAAATGTCTTGTCTATATATTTTGTCTCCCCAAAATCAAAGACAAGTTCTTCTCCCTGTTTCCCGAACCACTGTGTCTGGGGAGCGTCCATATCTCCAAGTCTCCAAAAGGCAACGCACGCATATATAACGGTTATAACTCCTATAGCGATGAAATCAGCCATAATCCATTTTGACGATATGAAAGAAGGAATGATATCAAATCCCTTTTTCTCCTCTATAACGGGTACTTTCCGGTTATTATTCGTATTCTTTCCCCTGGCGTTCTTGTTATTTGTCTTTTTCCTGTTATTTTTGGCCGCGGACTTTGCCTTTAACTCCTCGCGTTCAATATAGGTAAGCTCCCTTGGCATGGCTCCATATTTGAATATGACAACGCAGAAATATACAAATGCAGCCACACTGAGAAAAGCAGTAATATATATTATCGAATGGTCATTATTATAATACTCTTCAGGAGTATAATAAAACAGCACATGGAACACATTCAGAAAATGTACGAATGATAACACGCCGTAGGCAATAAAAAACTTTTTATTTCTTTTAACCACAGCCCCGGCAAGTAAAAGCGCAAGTGCCGGATACATATATCTCTCATGCATCCTGACTGAAAGTATGAACATTGCGGTAACAATAAATGCGCCGGTCAGATAATACTTGCTCTCGGATTCCTTGTTTCGAATACAGAATAACGCGGAAACCGCGACAATGGCAACAATAAAAAACATTCCCCACTGTTTATACGACATAAATAAAAACATAGTATCCTGCGACTGCCAGTTCTGTCCAAACAGCGTCCACATATTATACGCATTGACCGAGGCATATTCGTACGAGCCCATCGTATCGACATACTGTGCCAAAACATCCGAAAGCCCGAAAGGCGCTGCCAGCCCGAACAGCATGGCAATGGCAAGCAGGCCAAGTCCCAGTTCCTTAAACATCTTCTTTACGTCAAAATCATTCAGGAACACCTGGTCCACGATTGCGTATATAAGCACCGGAGTGAAGATAAGGGCCTGCGGTTTCACAAGAATACCGATGGCAAATACAAAATATGACGCCGTAAGCTTCTTTTCCGTTACAAAATAGCACATAAGCAGGACGAACAACGTAAATACCGAATCTACCTGTCCCCACGTAGCCGAGTTAATGATTACGGACGGATTAAACATATACAGAGCCGAAAACAGTATTGCATTCTGGACCTTCGTATACTTTTTCGCTATCAGATATATTACATAGCCTATCAAAAGGTCGCATATCATTGCCGGCAGTTTTACAAGCAGTATGGAAGCCGGCGTGAATGAATCAAGACCTAACAGATTCTTAACCGCCCCGATAACCCATAGCACATACATATATCCCGGCGGATAATCATTGAATCCCTCCATAGAATAAAATTCTGTTATTCCGTTATGAAAGACCGCGTCCGACCATCCGAAAAAACAATTCATATCCGTATCGTAACCCTTATACATGACGGCACAGATAATATGCAGGATAAATGCGCCCGCAAACAGTAATATCAGCCCAAATAGTTGTTCCTGTCTGTTCGTTTCTTTCTTACCCATTTAACAAATATACTCCTCTCTTATTTGTGCACATGTTCGTGTGTATATATATGTTCGCTGCAGTATTCGTAACTGCCCTCACATTTTGAACAATATCTGAATTCAAGATTCTCATTATCCCTCTCGGTTCTTCCGCAGATTGCACACCTGTGCCTATACAGCGGAGTCACCTTTGGGCCTGCCTCCCTTGCAAACTTAGCCTTTCTTTTGTGCTGCTTATATGAAAATTTGTTTTTATGTGTGCTAAGGAAAAATATTATAAAGTTGAGCAGCGACACCAGAATAGAAACGGCAACCGCGAGATATATTACAATACCCGTCCTAAAATACGCATTCATATTCGAGACAAACATATAGCCTACAAGCGCCGCGTCAACAATTCCAAGCCACTTTGCCTTAATCGGCAGTATAAAAAACAGTAAAAACTCCATATTGGGAAATATGGTCGCAAACGCAAGGAACAGCGACATATTGATATATTCAAACCCTGCGAACCATGGAATGCCGGCCGCGACATACAGAATAAATCCCGCTATCACAGACAACACGATGCCTGAAATATAATACAGCGTAAACCGAAACGAACCCCAGACATTCTCAAGCGTATTGCCTATCATGTAATACAGATAAACCGTTATTGCAAAGGCTAACATGCTGCTTACATCCACAGACATACCGGGATATAACAGAAATGTAAACAGACGCCATATCTGGCCCCTGAACACCGCGCCAAAATCCAGACTCAGAAATGTGTCATATATCATGGGATTAATCAGCCCTATTACCGCGCCTATAATCTCAATACCGACAATATACCGCATCAGTCCGTTTATTCTATATTTTCCATACTTTCTCTCAAGCTTGTACAACCAGTTCTGATTCATACGCAGACTCCTTTTTAAAACATTTTCTTCTTAGCGCATATCAACGCTACAATACCGGTTACGGCACATGTCCCTATTGTAATTATGGCAAAACCGTACGGATGATTGCCAAGCGGAACATCTACAAAATTCATCCCGAAAAAACTGGCAATCATCGTCGGAATCGACAAGACAATTGTAATAGTTGCGAGAAGCTTCATAACAATATTAAGGTTATTGGATATAACCGACGCAAAGGCATCCATCATACCGCTCAGAATGCCGCTATATATATTGGCCATCTCGATAGCCTGTTTATTTTCAATAATTACATCCTCGAGAAGGTCCTCGTCGTCCGCATACTTTTTAACCTGTTCCGTACGCAGCATTTTCTCCAGCACAACCTCGTTAGAGCGCAGCGAGGTTGTAAAATATACAAGGCTTTTTTCAAGCTCAAGAAGCTCAATCAGCTCCTGGTTTTTTTGTGAAATATGCAGCTTTGCCTCAATTTCCTCGCTCTTTCTGTCTATAGCCCTGAGGTATTGAAGAAACAGCGTTGCATTCCTGTAAAGAATCTGCAATATTACCCGCGTCTTCTTAAACGTGTAAAATCCTCTGACCTTTCCTTTCGTAAAGCATGTGAGAACTTCATTTTCTTCAAGACACACAGTAATTATTGCCGTATCCGTCAAAATAATACCGAGAGGAATCGTTACGTATCTTCCGACCTTGCCGTCCTTGTCTTCAACAGTCGGTATATCCACAAGAATAAGAATGTAGTTGTCCTCCGGCATAAGTCTCGAGCGCTCCTCCTCGTCAAGGGGAGCCCTCAGGTCGTCCGCATCGACATGGCATTTCGAAGAAACCAAATCTATCTCTTCTTTTGTGGGATTAATCAAAGAAATCCAGCATCCGTCTGATATCTCCGTCTCGGTAGTCATAGTCCCGTCTACCAGTGATTTGAATATACGCAGCATCTTTAAACCTCCCAGCCTCATAAAATATCGGTAAACATTATCAATCTCTGATTATTATGCCCGCAGCAGGGCACCGTCCGTAATAGCTGTCACGAAACTATGAGATAGATGCGTGCAGCTCCTGCAGGGATTTTACCGGAAGCACTCCCTCGTCCTTAACAGCCTTTATTCCGGCTCCTGCGGCCTTTGCAGCCGCCATAGTCGTGAAATAAGGAATCTTTTTCTTCACGGCCGTCTTTCTTATATAGCTGTCGTCAAACATTTTATTCTCACCCGCGGGAGTATTTACGACAAGCTGTATCTCGCCGTTCATGATTCCATCGACAATATTCGGTCGTCCTTCCTGCATCTTGTTAATCTTCTCAACAGGAATTCCCTCGTTCTTAATAACTTCATACGTCCTGCCCGTCGCAACAAGCCTGAAACCACATTCATGGAACAGCTTCGCAACCGCAGGCAGTTCAGCCTTAGACGCGGAATTAACGGAAAACAGTACGGTTCCCTCAAGCGGAAGCCTTGTCTGCGTAGCCTCCTGGGCTTTATAAAACGCCTCGCCAAAGCCGGCTGAAAGCCCTAGAACCTCTCCGGTAGAGCGCATCTCCGGTCCCAATAACGGGTCTACCTCAGGGAACATGTTGAATGGGAATACCGCCTCTTTGACGCCGTAATGCGAATAATTCTTATCCTTAAGCGCTTTAACCAGCGAACCTTTCTTTGTGAGCTCTGATATTATAATCTCTGTTGCTATCCTCACCATCTGCACGTTACATACTTTCGATACGAGCGGCACCGTCCTTGATGCCCTTGGGTTAGCCTCAAGCACATACACGGTATCGTTTTCAATTGCATACTGCATGTTCATAAGTCCCTGCACGTTCATCTCCACGGCAATCTTCTTCGTATATTCGCGTATTTTCTCCAAATTCTTATCCGAAATATGCATTGACGGAAGGATACATGCCGAATCTCCCGAGTGTACTCCCGCAAGCTCAATATGCTCCATAACCGCCGGAACATATGCGCTCTCGCCGTCGCTGATTGCATCCGCCTCACACTCAAGCGCATTTTTAAGAAAACGATCAATCAGGATAGGCCTGTCCGGTGTAACGCCGACAGCGGCAGCCATATAGCTCTTAAGCATCTCAGGGTTGGTTACAACTTCCATCCCCCTTCCGCCGAGCACATACGACGGCCTTACCATTACCGGATATCCAATCTTTTCGGCAATTTCCACGGCCTCCTCGGTCGTGGTCGCCATTCCGGCCTCCGGCATTGGAATTTCAAGCTTATCCATCATCGCCCTGAACAAATCCCTGTCCTCCGCCATATCTATTACGGATGGGGCCGTTCCGAGAATCCTTACGCCGTTCTTCTCGAGTTCCGACGCAAGATTAAGCGGCGTCTGTCCTCCGAACTGCGCGATTACTCCAAGCGGTTTTTCTTTCTCATATATGCTCAGCACGTCCTCAAGCGTAAGCGGTTCAAAATATAGCTTGTCAGACGTGTCATAGTCGGTTGACACGGTCTCGGGATTACAGTTTATAATAATTGTCTCATATCCCATATCCTTTAATGCAAAAGCGGCATGCACGCAGCAATAGTCAAACTCAATACCCTGCCCTATTCGGTTAGGGCCGCCGCCAAGAATCAGGATTTTGTCCTTTTTATCACTTGCAACGCTCGCGTCGGGCGCATTGTACGTTGAATAATAATATGCGCTGTCCTCCGTAGCGGAAACGTGAACGCCTTCCCATCCCTCAACGACTCCAATTTCTTTTCTTCTGTTTCTGATATCCTCCTCCGGTACGGCAAGGAGCTGACTGAGATACTTGTCTGAGAAGCCGTCTTTTTTAGCCTGTGTAAGAGCTTCGTCGTCCGGCACGCGTCCCTTAAACTTAAGGAGCGCCTCCTCCTCGTCCACAAGCTCTTTCATCTGCGCAAGGAAATACTTTTTAATTGCTGTTATCTCATATAATCTGTCGAGGTCCGCGCCTTTCCTGATTGCTTCATATAAAATAAAATGTCTTTCGCTTGACGGCGTATGCAGCATCGTCATAAGCTCTTCAAGGCTTCTTTCATGAAAATCTTTCGCATAGCCAAGTCCGTACCTTCCGATTTCGAGCGAGCGTATAGCTTTCTGGAAAGCCTCCTTGTAGGTTTTTCCGATACTCATTACTTCACCGACGGCTTTCATCTGCGTTCCAAGCTTGTCCTCGCTGCCCTTGAACTTTTCAAACGCCCATCTGGCAAACTTTATTACGACATAATCGCCGTCCGGTACGTACTTATCGAGCGTTCCATACTTTCCGCAAGGAATCTCATCAAGCGTAAGTCCGCTCGCGAGCATTGCAGATATAAGCGCGATAGGGAACCCTGTCGCCTTGCTGGCGAGAGCCGACGACCTTGATGTCCTTGGGTTAATCTCTATAACTACAATTCTGTCGCTCACAGGGTCATGCGCAAACTGTACGTTGGTTCCCCCGATAACTTCGATTGCCTCAACTATCTTATAAGCCTGCTCCTGTAGACGCTTCTGCGTCTTATCCGATATCGTGAGCATAGGCGCCGAACAGAACGAATCGCCGGTATGGACTCCGAGCGGGTCAATATTTTCGATAAAGCACACAGTAATCATATTATTCTTTGCGTCGCGGACTACCTCGAGTTCAAGTTCCTCCCATCCGAGGATTGATTCCTCTACGAGAACCTGTCCCACAAGACTCGCCTGCAGCCCCCTTGACACGACAGTCCGGAGCTCCTCAACATTATATACCAGGCCTCCGCCTGCCCCTCCCATCGTATACGCAGGACGTATAACAACAGGATAGCCAAGCTTCTCCGCTATTGAAAGAGCTTCATCCACAGTATAAGCAACCTCGCTTCTTGCCATCTCAATTCCGAGGCTGTTCATCGTATTCTTGAATTCGATTCTGTCCTCCCCGCGCTCGATTGCGTCCACCTGGACACCGATAACTTTGACGTTGTACTTATCGAGCACGCCCGCGTTAGCAAGCTCCGCACAAAGATTAAGACCCGACTGTCCTCCAAGGTTTGGAAGAAGCGCATCCGGTCTCTCTTTTTCTATAATCTGTTCAAGCCTCTCGACATTGAGAGGCTCTATATAAGTGACGTCGGCTGTCTGCGGGTCGGTCATTATCGTCGCAGGATTGGAATTGACAAGCACTATCTCATAGCCAAGATTTCTAAGAGCTTTACATGCCTGTGTGCCCGAATAGTCAAATTCACACGCCTGTCCGATAATAATCGGACCGGAACCAATAATCAATACCTTATGAATGTCTGTTCTTTTTCCCATTTTATCCTCCACTTACTCTGTCATATTATTTATACCCAACAATAGCATTCATTCCATTATAACACCAATTACAGTTTTCTTCAATTCATGATTGGTTTTAATTTCCACACTTTTTATCCTCTATTTTTTATTATGGCATTTTCCCCTGCAGCCGCCTTCCTTTCCATTCCAACAGTATGTACACAGTTTGGACGGATCAATTCCGACAGCTTCCACCATGTCGTCAAGCCTGTTGAACGTAAGCGACGTAAAGTTCATTTTCTGCCTTATCTTTTCAACCATATTGTTATACTCCTGTGTCTCAGGGTCCGAGTATTTTTCAAGCACTTCCCCGGTATCTTCACCCTCAAGCTCCTTGATAACACGTCTCGTAATAAGGTCAAGGTCCGAACGTGAACGCGAAAAGTTAAGATACTTGCATCCATATACAAGCGGAGGGCAGGCAGGCCTGATATGAACTTCTTTCGCTCCGCTTTCAAACAAATATTCAGAAGTTTCCCGCAGCTGCGTTCCCCTGACTATGGAGTCGTCAATGAGAAGAATTCTTTTATCCCTTATCAGATTCTCAACAGGAAGAAGCTTCATTTTTGCAATAAGGTCCCTTTTCTCCTGATTTTGCGGCATAAATGACCTGGGCCACGTAGGCGTATATTTTATAAACGGCCTCGCAAATGGGACGCCCGCTTCGTTTGCATATCCAATCGCATGCGCGGTTCCCGAATCCGGTACCCCCGCCACGTAGTCCGGTACGATAGTATCCCTTCTGGCCATATGTTTTCCGCACTCATATCGCATCTGCTCTACATTGACTCCCTCGTATGTTGCGGTCGGATAACCATAATATACCCACAGAAACGTACATATACACATGTCGTCCCCAGGTTCTACAAGCGTCTTCACCTCGTCCGCATCCATAAATACTACTTCTCCCGGGCCAAGCTCCCTCTTTCTGGTATATCCGAGATGAAGAAACGCAAAATCTTCAAATGACACACAGTGGGCGCCCTCTTTTTCTCCTATAATCACAGGGGTTCTTCCGACACTGTCCCGCATCGCATATATTCCGTCTTTTGTCATGACGAGAATGGACATTGAGCCTTCAATCATCCGTGCCGCATACTGCAGTCCTTCCCATATGCTGTCCTTCTGGTTGATAAGAGACGCCGTCAGCTCCGTCTGGTTAATCTCGCCCCCGCTCATCTCCATAAAATGCGAATGTCCCTTTTTATATATTCCTTCAACAAGTTCAGCTATATTATTAATCTTTCCAACAGTAGTAATCGCATAATTACCCAGATGTGAGCGTATCAGCAGCGGCTGCGGCTCATAATCAGAAATACATCCGACGCCGATAGTTCCCTTCATGCTGTCAACATCTCTTTCAAACTTTGTTCGAAACGGTGCGTTTTCAATATTGTGTATTGCACGGTCAAATCCTTTTTCGGAATCATACACAACCATTCCGCCCCTTCTCGTACCGAGATGGGAATGATAATCGATTCCGAAAAACAGGTCAAATACACAGCTTTCCCTGGATACTACTCCAAAAAAACCACCCATGACATAATCTCCTTTTTAAATATTCTTAAGGAAACGATGATAAATCACCGCTTCCTTAAAAAGCAGTATACTTTATAAAAAAGGAAAGTGTCAATATAGTTTTTTGGCGACACCCCATACAGCGCTACCATAAAAACAGTTCACAACAGTAAAGATAAAAGAAAATAGCTGTTATATTTATCTTGCCTCGCGCATCATATCGCTCCGCATCATTTCATCCCGCATCATGTCGTCCCGAATCATATCGTCGCTCATTATGTTATCACGGTTCATTCCGTTCGGCGTCATATTCGGATTCATCATATTGTCACGCATCATTGCGTTGGGCGCCATATTTGGGTTCATCAAATTGTCCCGCGTCATTGCGTTCGGCGCCATATTTGGGTTCATCATATTGTCCCGCGTCATTGCGTTCGGCGCCATATTCGGGTTCATCATATTGTCACGCGTCATTGCGTTCGGCGCCATATTCGGGTTCATCATATTGTCACGCATCATTCCATTCGGCGTCATCTCTTCCGCCGTATTGTCGCTCCTTACGCTCTCACGCATAAAATCCCTGCGGGTCATTCCGTCAAACGACGAATTACGCTCCATAACGCCCTGTTCATTCATGGCCTCTATAGGCAGCATAATTGCTACTCCCGGTTTCATAATGATATCATCCGGTTTGTTGTACTCAAAAATATCTTCCATAGAAACTTTATATTTTACAAGTATATCATTCAACGTCTCACCCGGCATAATTACATGTGCAAACGTCTTCGGGGCCTCTTCGGAAGCGGCTATTTCATTACAGACCAAATCACATTTTATAGGAATACATACCTTCTCTCCAATCTGCAAGTTATATACATCAATAAAAGGATTTGCCTTAAGAAGCATGATAAGCGGAATATTGTACATCCTTGCAAGCGAATAAAGCGTATCTCCCTTTTTTATGGTATGAAATCGTCCGTCACAGCATTTATTATACATATAACCTTCACCTTAACATTAAATTATATTTCATTATATGTGACCGGAACGCAAGTGTGATTGAATAATATTTTCGGCAATCATTTACCCAACTTGCAACGTACATAGACTTACACAGGCAGCCCCCAAGGTAATTAAAGGTAAATGTTGAAAAATAATTGTTTTTGTCATATAATATGAAACTGAAATTAAGATATGTAAGATTTTTTGGAGGTCAGTATGAGCTCACAGATTAACAGAATTGGAATAGATATAGGTTCGACTACAGTTAAAATAGCTATACTCGGGCCTGACAATGAGATACTGTTTTCGGACTACAGAAGACATTATGCAAATATACAGAAAACTCTCTGCGGTATAATAGAGGACGCTATTGATAAACTTGGCGATATTACGGCAGGAACGGTTATAACGGGTTCGGGAGGACTTTCCATATCATCACACCTGAACACTGCGTTTGTACAGGAAGTTGTCGCGGTTGCCACGGCGCTGCAGCACTATGCGCCGCAGACCGACGTCGCAATCGAGCTTGGCGGCGAAGACGCAAAAATTATATACTTTACCGGCGGCATTGAACAGCGAATGAACGGTATATGCGCCGGTGGAACAGGTTCTTTCATCGACCAGATGGCAACCCTTCTGAAAACCGATGCAACGGGTCTGAACGAATATGCAAAAAACTATAAGGCAATCTATCCTATCGCCGCACGCTGCGGAGTATTTGCAAAATCAGATATACAACCGCTCATAAACGAGGGCGCTACAAGGGAAGATTTGTCGGCGTCCATATTTCAGGCTGTCGTAAACCAGACAATAAGCGGACTTGCCTGCGGCAAACCGATACGCGGCAACGTCGCGTTCTTAGGCGGACCGCTTTACTTTTTAACGGAGCTTCGGGCCGCATTCATACGCACGCTGAACTTAAGCGACGACGCCGTAATATTTCCGGACAATCCGCACCTGTTTGCAGCGATAGGCTCGGCAATGAACTGCAAAGGCTCTGAAACGGCTTCCCTCTCCTCCCTTCACAAGCTTCTGTCAAATAAAATAGAGTTTGAATTCGAAGTCGCAAGAATGGAACCCCTGTTTGAAAATGAACAGGCTTACAGGAAATTTACCGAACGGCACAGCCTGCACAATGTAACAAAGGGCGATATTAAAAATTACAAAGGAAACTGCTTCCTTGGAATAGACGCCGGCTCGACTACAACAAAAGCCGCGCTCATCGGCGAGGACGGAAGCCTTCTGTACTCGTTCTACAGCAACAATAACGGAAGTCCGCTAAAGACTACGATTAAGGCTGTAAAAGAAATTCGGGAAATACTTCCCGAAGATGTAAACATCGCATACTCGTGTTCCACGGGTTACGGCGAGGCCCTTATTAAGTCCGCGCTTATGCTCGACGAGGGCGAGGTTGAGACGGTTGCCCATTACCATGCGGCGGCATTTTTCAACCCCGACGTCGACTGTATTCTCGACATCGGCGGACAGGATATGAAGTGTATTAAAATAAAAAATCATACGGTAGATAACGTGCAGCTCAACGAGGCGTGCTCATCCGGCTGCGGCTCATTTATAGAGACATTTGCAAAATCACTGAACTTCGACGTTGAATCGTTTGCTAAGATTGCGCTGTTTGCAAGAAACCCGATTGACCTCGGCTCAAGATGTACCGTATTCATGAACTCGAAAGTCAAACAGGCGCAGAAAGAAGGGGCAAAGGTAAACGATATATCTGCCGGACTCGCCTATTCGGTAATAAAAAATGCTCTTTTCAAGGTTATAAAGCTCTCCGACCCAAAGGACCTTGGAGAAAACATAGTCGTACAGGGCGGAACCTTTTATAACGACGCGGTTTTAAGATGCTTTGAACTCATTACCGGACGCGAGGGAATACGCCCGGACATAGCCGGTATCATGGGCGCTTTCGGCGCCGCCCTGGTCGCGCGCGCAAAATACGAGGGACAGAAAACAAGCATGCTCTCCCTCGATGAGATTGCAGCGCTTAGCTTTGAAACTTCCATGGTAAGGTGCAGAGGCTGCACCAACAGCTGCCTCCTCACGGTAAACCGTTTTTCAGGCGGAAGAAAATATATAACCGGAAACCGCTGCGAGCGCGGAATCGGCCTTGAAAAAAACAAAGACCACATTCCGAATCTCTACGACTACAAAAATAAACGCATTTTCGGCTACGAGTCCCTTCCTGAAAAGGAAGCAAAAAGAGGCGTTGTCGGAATTCCGCGCGTCCTGAATATGTATGAAAACTACCCGTTCTGGCATACATTTTTTACAAAGCTTGGCTACAGGGTCGTAATATCGCCTGCATCGACAAGAAAAATATACGAGCTTGGCATCGAATCCATTCCAAGCGAATCGGAATGTTACCCTGCAAAACTTGCGCACGGACATATAACGTGGCTTATAAGGCAGGGAGTAAAATATATATTTTACCCGTGTATTCCTTACGAGCGTCTTGAGGAGAAAGATGCGACAAACCATTATAACTGTCCGATCGTTACCTCATACGGCGAAAACATTAAAAATAATGTCGAAGAGCTGCGCGACAGCAGCATAACCTATCAGAATCCATTCATGTCCTTTACCGACAGACATATACTCCTAGACAGGCTTATTGAATTCTTCACGGCCGAGAACGGCATACCGAAAGAGGAAATTACAAGGGCATGCGACGCGGCCTGGGATGAGATGGAAAATGTGCACAAAGACATTGGAAAAAAAGGCGAAGAAGTTATCGCATACCTGAAAGAAAACAACAGGAAGGGCATAGTACTCGCAGGCAGGCCTTACCACATTGATTCCGAGATTAACCACGGAATCCCGGACCTCATTACATCCTACGGCGTAGCCGTGCTCACCGAGGATTCGATAGCGCACCTCGGCAACGTCGACAGGCCTACAATCGTTATGGACCAGTGGATGTACCACTCAAGATTATATAAGGCCGCGTCGTACGTAAGCACTTCAGAGGAACTTGAACTTATCCAGCTCAACTCATTTGGCTGCGGGCTCGACGCCGTAACAACGGACCAGGTAAACGATATCCTGACAGCCTCTAATAAAATATGCACCGTCCTTAAAATTGACGAGGTCAACAACCTCGGAGCGGCCAGAATACGAATCCGCTCGCTTCTCTCGGCGATAAAGGACCGCGAAAAAAAGAATGTCAAACCAATACGGGCAAACGCCGCCCACAACAGAGTCTTATTCACTGAGGACATGAAAGACAATTATACGATTCTCATGCCACAGATGTCTCCGATTCACTTTGATTTGCTTCGCGAAGCGCTTCGCTCCTGCGGCTATAACGTCGTGCTGCCTCCGTCGGACAAGGATGCGGTGGATATAGGCCTGAAATATGTAAATAACGACGCCTGTTACCCGTCGGTCATTGTTGTCGGACAATTCATGAAAGCGCTGCTTTCGGGCAAATACGACCTTGACCGCACGGCACTCATTATCACGCAGACAGGCGGGGGATGCCGCGCGTCCAACTATATCGGCTTTATAAGAAGGGCCCTGCAAAAATCAGGCATGGAACAGATACCGGTCATATCGCTTAGCGCCGGAATTGAAAAAAATCCGGGCTTTAAGCTGTCTCTTCCCCTTGCCATAAAGGCTATGCAGGCTCTCGTATACGGCGACCTTTTTATGAAAATGGTATACCGTACAAGACCTTATGAGACCGTACCCGGCTCCGTGAATGCGCTTCATAAAAAATGGCTTGATAAGTGCATGCATGATGTCAAAACAGGAAGTATGAGACAATTCCGTAAAAATATTAAACAAATGATACACGAATTTGATACGATTCAATTGAACGACGTAAAAAAACCACGGGTTGGAATCGTCGGTGAAATTCTCGTCAAATTCCACCCGCTTGCAAACAACGACCTCGTAAGTTTGATTGAGGCTGAGGGCGCCGAAGCTGTGTGCCCGGACCTTATAGATTTTTTGTTATACTGCTGCTACAACAGCAACTTCGGTTCAAAATATCTTGGAATTAAGAAAAAGACAGCCGTGTTAAACAATATGATTATCCGGATAATTGAAAGGTTCCGCAAAACGGCAAACAGGGAACTTGCAAAGAGCCGCCGCTTCTCCCCGTCAGTTCCGATTAAAAAGCTTGCGGAATATGCCTCCCCGATAGTATCCTGCGGCAACCAGACGGGCGAGGGATGGTTTCTCACCGGAGAAATGATTGAGCTTATACACAGCAATGTTCCGAATATCGTATGCACACAGCCGTTTGCATGTCTTCCGAATCATGTTGTCGGCAAAGGCGTGATAAAGGAACTCCGTCATCAGTTCCCTGACTCGAATATAGTTGCCGTGGATTATGACCCCGGTGCAAGCGAGGTAAACCAGCTTAACCGCATTAAGCTTATGCTGAGCACCGCCGCTAAGAACCTATAAAAACGATTAACAGAAAACAATTCTTTGGACTGCCGGAAAATAATGGGTTTTACTTTGTGTAATTCCCCTGTTTGACGGCAGTTTCAGCGTTTATATAATCTTTTACCTTACCCATACATGCGTTTGCATCTTTCAATCCAAGGTCGTACATACCCTGCAGCCTGCCAGAATCTTTTTCCATCCTGCTTATTCTGTAATTCTCAGAGGGCCTGATAACCAGAACTTCTCCCTTCTTTTCCAGAGACTTAAGCTCCTTTACAGTATCGTTGTACATTATATGCCTGTTACGCACTTTCTCCTCAAACCGGGGAAATCTCCTTCTATAAAATGTTTTTGAAAGTAACGGCGAAACGGGCTCTTTCACGTAATGAATGTCCTTCGTGAGAACAACTACAAGCCTGTCGTACCCCATTTCACCAAATTTCCGGAAAGGAATACTGTCGGCGACCGCCCCGTCAAGATACAGCTTTCCGCCGATTGAAACGGGTTTTGACACAAACGGCATTGACGCCGAAGCCCTGAGGGAGTCCATCTGTTCAAACACACTTTTAATGTGAATATATTCCGGCTCTCCCGTCTCCACATTGGTAACGACGGCATAAAACGGAATGCCCGAGTTCATAAACGCCACATCGTCAAACACGTCAAGCTCCCTCGGCACCCTGCAGTACGCATACTCCGTATCAACGATATTTCCCGTTTTAAGAAGCGGATGTATTCCCATGTAGCGTCTATCGCTATTAAACCTTTTGTTATATCTTATGACCCGTCCGCGCTGCCTTGAAAGCAGGTTGACGCCGAAAATGGCTCCGGCTGAAACCCCGATTATCCCATCAAATGTAATATTATTATCCATAAACACGTCGAGCACGCCCGCTGTAAAAATACCCCGCATTGCTCCGCCCTCCAGTACTAGTCCGGTCTTCACTCTGAAAATCTCCTTTTTATATAATAAAGATACCAGGGTCAAAGGGTCATTCTTTCTTTTGGCCCCAACATCATAATAGATAGTATATACTGATATGATAGCATTATATCAGTTTTTATATCAATATATCTGATTTTTTATATATTGTTCACGAAAAAAACAAAGAATCCTGCTTTGCGGGATTCTTTGTTTTTTTCATTATGACGCCGTCCATACATCAGCGCAATACATATCACGTAAACAATGTTCTAAACTTTACTCTTTCTCATGAAAAATACGACGGAAGAAATTATACATTCCCGGCTTATACACGCCGCCGTCGTGTCCGCCGCCCGGAACTTCGTAAAATATATGCGGAACATGATTCTCAGTAAGCGCGTCCGTGTAGTCTTGCGGGAAATTCTTTACAATGTCATCATTTCCACCCTTTACAATCATTACAAGCGTGTCGTCCATATATTCTTCCTGCAGTGTAAATGTCTCCCGCGTAAAGAGGCCGTTCTCATTGACACCGTAATCATTATGCTTGAATATTCCCGGAGCCGGGCAAAAAGCCCCAATATAACGGAAATCCTCCTGAAGAGTGAATCCTATGTGAAGCGTTACGCGCCCGCCCATTGAAAAACCTCCGATTGCCGTATATTCACGCCCGGTCTTGGTTGAATAATGCTCGTTAATGTACGGCATAAGGCATTTTTTCAAATCATTTAGAAAGTTATTATAACCTGCATAGTGTTGTACGCTGAAACCATCATACGGTCCCTGACCATTGTACTCATTCGCGCATCCATTAGGAAATACCGCTATCATTTCCTCCGCAACACCCTCGGCGATTGCATTCCATATAACGTTCTGTACCTTATCTCCGTAGAGCGACGTCTCATTGCCGAATATTCCGTGATTCAAATATACCACCGGATATTTCTTGTCTTCGCTGTAGTCTTTTGGCAATACCACCTTCGCTTTTCTCTGTACTATCTCGCCCTCTTTTATGACCGTGGAATCATATGTTATATCTTCCACCACGCCGGCTACGCTGTTATCAACACGGTCAAATCCCGCCGGGGCGTCATAATTCTTATCTTCAAGATACTGCGCAATCGGCTCCATATTAGCGGAAGGCTGATTTGTCTCATCCGGCTTCTGTGTTTCATCGGGTCTCTGCGTCTCGTCCGGCTTTGGCGTTGTATCAGGCTGCGGTGTCACAACGGGCTGCGGCGTAGATATCGGCGGCGTTACCACGCCTTGTGTCGCCGATGGCGATGGCTGAACAATCGGTTTGTCGTTTGCAGCTTTGACAGTTACAGAAACTTTTCCCAATTTCCTTGTCTTTTTCTTATACTTTTCCGTAACCGTAACTTTAACCTTACCGGCTTTCTTAGCAGTTATCACACCTTTTTTTGAAACCGACGCCTTTGACTTTGCCGACGATACAAAACGGTATACCGCCTTTTTATTCATTTTCTTAATAACTATTTTCTTTTTCTGCCCAACCGTCATTGAAACATTTTTAGTCTTTAGTTTTGCCTTCCCGGCCGCCTGCGCCGTCATTTGCGGCGTCCCGCTGCATACCAGCCCAAGAACAAGCGCCGTGCACAGTAATGTTTTTGTGTTTTTAGCAATCATTATCTTTCCTCCTGCATAATTTTATCCCGCGTACGCAACGGCTCTAAACGTCCGGTAAACGCTTAAGGCGGACCTGCTGCGAAAAATCTAAACATGCCCCTCGGCTTATTGCGGAATATTTTACTTCTTTGTTCATATGATACAGTATACCGTCTGAATAGTAAATGCTATATCATTATTATATTATAACCTCTCTGCCGCATTCATTTCAATCACCTTTACATTTTTTTATCCACTCATTTATAACATAAATAATCAGATTGAATCATGCCTCATATTTCTCTTGACTTCATCCACGTCCCATGTATTATAGTTATCTTAGGCGGATGACGCAGACTTTACAGTTCAGAGCGTACTATTAGGATCTGTAATATGAGGCGGCGCTTATAATGAAAAGAAAGGATAAAGTTCAGGCGTTCTGCCTGAGACCCGGTGACGAGTATGAAATATCGCAGTGTTGGAAATTCAGGATTAAAGGTAAGCGAAATTGCAGTTGGCAGCTGGATGACGGATTTGGCCGGAAGCGAAAAAATGAAAATTGCGGAGGAAACGATTCGTCTTGCCTACGAAAACGGCGTGAATTTTTTTGATTGCGCGGACGGCTACAGCGGAGGACAGGCAGAAATATTTCTTGGAAAAATTCTAAAAAGCTATCCGAGAAGCAGTTATGTCGTCTCAAGCAAGGTATTTTTCCCAACGGGGCCCGACGTTAATGAACGCGGCCTTTCACGCAAGCACATATTCGAAAACATAGACCGTTCCCTGAAAAATATGCAGCTTGACTATATTGATTTGTATTACTGCCATAGATTTGATTATACAACTCCGATGGCGGAAACGCTCCGCGCCCTCAGTGATTTGGTATCGCAGGGTAAGATTCTTTATTACGGGGTAAGTGAAGAATGGATCGGCTCGCACTTGGAGGAAGCGCAGAAAATTATTGAAAAATATAATCTGCACCCGCTCACCGTCATACAGCCGCAGTACAATATGGTTGACCGCTATATTGAACATGAGATTATGTCGGTCTGTGAAAAATACGGTATAGGCATAACCCCGTTCTCCCCTCTCGCCCAGGGACTCCTGACCGGAAAATATAAAAAAGGAGAACCGTTCCCCGAAGGCTCCCGCGCAACACATCAGGCAGACAAACAGATTAATAATCTGCTTACGGACGAAAACCTTGCCAAAGTGGAAAAACTAGAGAAAATAGCCGGTGAACTTAATGTCACGTTGTCCGTACTTGCCCTCGCCTGGATTCTTAGAAAACCGGTTATCAGCAGCGTTATAACGGGCGCAAGCAAACCGGCGCAGTTATCTGCTAATCTGGCAGCCGCAGGCCTGCAGCTGTCAGACGACGTACTGGCGAAAATCGATTCGGTTCTGGATTTTAAACCATTTGCCAGACATATCGGGTAATAGCGTTCTATAATATATATTCACAATAAGGGGCTGTCGCAAAACTGATATGCTCCCTTCTAGGTAGACAAGT
>JAAVXK010000103.1 GCA_022790615.1 Lachnospiraceae bacterium | reverse complement strand
TGCATATTGAAATCGGTATTTCTCTTTGTAACAAGAGCACCAATTTCAACAAAACTGTTTGCATCAACAAGATTTAAAATTCTGTCTCTTGCTGACATTTTTGTTGCATTGCTCATTATCAGCCCTCCAAAAATAATTTAATATAATATATATAAGAACAAAATTTATATCAGTGTATATTGTATATCTTTTCCTTCGAAAAGGCAACAGGAAAATGAAAAGTCTGACAATAAAAATTATCTCATATTTCTAAATTTATATTCATATACATTACAGACATCTGAAACGCGGGGTTTGGTAATGAACAAAAACACACTCGCAAATATTTTTTCAAGGCTCATAAGTATTATACTCGTAATAATATCGCTTGCCCTGCTTTGTAACCTGAAAAACAGGCAGATATGCAGCGATTATACTATATTTTATTCCCCCGTTCCCGCCACCCCTAACAATGAGCTCATGGTTTTAAGGCAGGGAAGCGCGGACGCGGCCAACGCCGTCAATGCAGGCCCCGGAAGACTGTATGCAAAATCAGCCTGTCTCATGGACGTTTCCTCAAACAGAATCCTATATGACAAAGACTGCTTTTCCCCACTGCCGATGGCAAGCACGACAAAAATTATGACATGTATTCTTGCAATCGAAAACGGAGACCCCGAGGCAGCTGTTTCCGTCTCAAAATATGCGCAGGGAATGCCGGACGTCCAGCTCAACATATGCGAAGGCGAGCAATACAAACTGGGCGACCTGCTATATTCGCTGATGCTCGAGTCCCACAATGACACTGCCGTAGCCATCGCGGAGCATATAGGCGGTTCAGTTGAGGGTTTTGCAAATATGATGAACGAGAAAGCTGCGTCCCTTGGATGTAACGACACAAAGTTTGTCACTCCGAACGGCTTAGACGCCGACGGACACCATACGACGGCAAGGGATTTATGCCTGATAGCCTCCTATGCAATCCAAAATGAAACCTTTCAAAATATAATAAAAACCCCGTCGCATGCATTCAAAGAGCTTTCAGGCAAACGAAGCTTTACCGTCAACAACAAGGACCTGTTTCTGACTTCGTACGACGGGGCAATCGGAATAAAAACAGGCTTCACTGGCAGGGCCGGTTACTGTTTTGTCGGCGCGGCCGTAAGAAACAACATGACGCTCGTAAGCAGCGTTCTCGCCTCGGGATGGCCGCCAAACAAGTCATACAAATGGGCGGACACAAAAAGTCTTATGAATTACGGATTTTCAAATTATTCGATTCAGCCGCTCATTGACGGCCCCATAACGCTCAATCCAATTCCGGTGAAAGACGCCGACGGAAAATGCTGCAGCTTTACAAAGGAGCTTCCGGTAAAATATGAACAGCACATATTTTACCCGCTGTCAGGCGCCGACAACGTTACTCTTAAAATTAACCTTCCGGAATACGTAACGCCTCCGGTAAATACCGGCGACGTCATCGGCAGCGTATCGCTTATGCTAAATGATACGGTTATAAATGAAACAAATATTACCTCGGAAGTTTCTGTTGCAAAATATGATTATCATGATATAATAAAATTCGTTTTTGATTTGTTTCTTATCTGATAAAAGCATGATGAAAATTTCTATTATTGATGAAAGTTTTTTATTATTAATTTTATTATGTAGAAGGAAATAATGTATATGCTTTTTATAGAAAGCGTATCATGCGGCGAACACATTTTATAACTGGTTAATAATATTTTTATTTATATTTTTTATATTAGGTCTTTTATTTTTATCATTTATGTGATAATGTATTTGCAATGACAAAGGTGTCCTAAAGAAATGACCAGTCGGTAGTTTCTGTATGGACATCTTTTCTTGCTTTAATAGGAAAATAAGTCCGATTCACCCTATGAAGCCAAAACGCTCCGCCGATGAGCGGGATTCTTTATTCTAATTGTATGATGGAAAAATTAAACAATAATTGAGAGGATGGTAACTATGGAGAATAATGTTTTAAAAGAAGTTTTTGCAACAGACGTATTTCATGACGAGGTTATGCAGGAATATCTGCCGAAAAAAGTCTATTCCACTTTCAAGGAGATTGTGGAAAACGGCGGCGAGCTTGATATCTCAATTGCAAACGTCATTTCCCACGCCATGAAGGAATGGGCTGTCGAGCGCGGTGCAACACACTATACGCACTGGTTCCAGCCTATGACCGGTATTACAGCTGAGAAACATGACTCCTTCCTTAACGCCTCTTCCACATCCAGGGCGATTCTTGAGTTTTCCGGCAAGGAGCTGATTAAGGGCGAACCTGACGCTTCTTCATTCCCGTCAGGCGGTCTGCGCGCCACATTCGAGGCAAGGGGCTACACCGCGTGGGATATCACATCGCCGGCATTTCTCCGGGAGGACGCGGCCGGTGTTACGCTCTGTATTCCTACGGCCTTCTGTTCATATACGGGCGAGGCCCTTGACAAAAAAACTCCGCTGCTGCGCTCCATGGCTGCGCTCAGCAGGCAGGCGACACGCACGGCCAACCTTTTCGGATATACGGACGTAGGCAAGGTAAACTGCTCCGTCGGACCCGAGCAGGAATATTTCCTTGTCAACAGGGAGAACTTCCTAAAGCGCGACGACCTTATATATTCCGGTCGTACATTGTTCGGCGCAATGCCGCCGAAAGGACAGGAGCTCGACGACCACTATTTTGGCTCAATCCGGGAAAAGATTGCTTCTTATATGAAAGAACTTAACATAGAGCTCTGGAAACTCGGAATTCTTGCAAAGACGCAGCACAACGAAGTTGCTCCCGCACAGCACGAGATGGCTCCTATATACTCTACTGCCAACATTGCGGCGGACCATAACCAGCTCGTCATGGAGACAATGAAGAAAGTTGCAAGAAGACACGGCCTTGAATGCCTGCTGCATGAAAAACCATTTGCAGGGGTCAACGGTTCCGGAAAACATAATAACTGGTCTATCGTAACGGATACCGGTATCAATCTTCTCAATCCGGGTAAAGAACCGCACAATAACCTTATGTTCTTATATGTTCTCTCAGCCGTGATAAAGGCTGTGAACGACTATGCGCCTCTCCTTCGCCTCTCCGCCTCAAATGTCGGCAACGACCACAGGCTTGGCGCAAACGAGGCCCCGCCCGCCATAATATCAGTATTTCTCGGCGAACAGCTTGAGGATATCGTCGACCAGATTATAGAAAACGGCGAGGCAACATCAAGTATCAAAGGCGAAAGAATGGATATCGGAGTCGCTACAGTTCCGCACTTCAGGAAAGATGCAACTGACAGAAACCGTACGTCTCCGTTTGCATTTACCGGAAATAAGTTTGAGTTCCGTATGGTTGCTTCATCAATGTCAATATCAGACTCAAACACTGTCCTAAACTCTATTGTTGCGGACACTCTTGAAAAGATGAACAAAGAAATTGAAGGCAAATCTGCCAAAGAATTTGAGGACGCTGTTAAAAAGGTCATTCGGGAAACGCTCAAAGATAACAAAAAAGTCATATTCAACGGAAACGGCTATGCCGACGAGTGGGTCGCGGAAGCGGAAAAGAGAAATCTTCCGAATGTAAGGACAATGGTCGACGCCACAAAATATTTTACTGACAAATCGGTTATCGAAATGTTCGAACGCCAGTCCGTTTATAATGAAGCCGAGCTGCGCTCACGTGAGGAAATCAACTATGAAACTTACTCAAAAGTTCTTCACATCGAGGCGCTCACGATGATTGAGATGGCTGCCAAGCTATACATACCTTCCATCATCCGATTCTGCACATTTCTTGCAGACTCCATCAACTCGGTTAAAGCAACGGGTATAAACGCTGCCACGCACGTACAGGAAAATCTTCTTACAAAGTGCTCCTCTCTCCTTGCAGACGCACAGAAAGCGCTTGACGAACTAAAAGTTAAGACAGAAAAATCAAATGAAGTCGGAGAGGGCTCGCCACTTGCGGAATATTATAAGGATGTAATCAGGGAAGCTATGAATAACCTGCGCTCGCCAATCGACGAACTTGAGATGCTCGTCGATAAATCGTTCTGGCCGGTTCCTACATACGGAGACCTGCTGTTTGAGGTGTAAGAAGTATACAGACGAATACATTAGGGTGTGTACGTGCATAAATGCATAATTTTGAATACGGGTAAGCGATTGACTGATTGATTTTTTAGAATCCGTTGACCGCTTACTCTGTTTGGATATTTTATCGAGTCCGAATAATATAATGAAGATAATATCAGACGATTGCCCCAGCTTTCTTTGTATATATGCTTGCAAGTTAATCGCTTGTAATGGTTGAATTACATTAGTGCCATTGAGTGTTAGCCTATGTTCTGTGAAGGACCCGCCGGATGTGAATTCATTTGATTTATTTTCTGAAAACAAACAGATATTCGTGAGCAATCAGCAAGAAGTTATACTTTACACTATTTGTTTTCCAATATCCTGTAGCTTTACAATTGTGCTGTTCTTTAATGATAAGCTCTTTTAACTTAAATCCAGAATCTTCAAAAGCACGCATAACATCAAATGACATCGGAACCATGTGCCCCTTTTGACGAGTATCCCCCATTAACACGGCACAGAACTTATCTTTTTTTAATACACGGTAACTTTCTTGAGCTACCGTTTTCATTTGTTCAATAAAATCTTTTACTTTTAGAAGAGATAAATCTTCCGGAATGTCCTCGCTATATCGAATAATATTAGCATACGGCGGATGAGTGCAGATCAAATCAATACTATTATCTGGTAGAAAATCAAGATTTCTTGCATCACCTTTGTGCAGATACACTTTTCCGTTTGCACCTTCGTGTTCAAATGTGGTTTTCTCCCTGCAACGGGCAAGAGCAGTATCGTTTACATCTACACCAATAATATTTCGGTTTAATAATTTTGCTTCTACAAGGGTAGTGCCGCCACCTGCAAACTGATCAAGAACCCAATCGTTCTCTTTCGAATAGCGGAGTATAATATTTCGTGGAATATATGGCGACCAATTACCACGCCATTTTGCATCGTGCGTTGCCCAATCGCCACGTTTTGGAAACGACCAATGCGTAGTCATTTCCAACTCAAAATCTTCCGGATCCCATTTTGTTATCTTCTTTGCCATTATTTCAAAACCTCGCTAATTACACCATCCTCCAAATCTTTAATGTTGTAAATGTGCTGCATAACGTCGAAAGTCTCTTCAAGGTTGTTTCGTGCGCTCATCCAACCTTTTCCGTCGGTAAACCAAACAAAAGCAAAACCTTCAATTTCTTCAGTTTCCCACGCAAGAGTTTTATAACTACGTGCTGTTTCGTTCAACTTACTACCACCGCTTCCATAAAAGTTGGTTTCAATACCATAAACCATATTCGGTGTCTTAACGACAAAATCAAAGCGTTTTTCCATTTTGCCTTGATTTGAAATAGCGGATAAGTCTATATTCCATTTGTCTGTAATTTGGTGGATATACATTTCCTTGAAATAATTAACACCTTTTACAAAACCTGATTTTTGAATATAACTCTCAACCAAATCTTCCATAAGGTGACCTCCACGATTTTTACGACCATTGGAATCAAGACCCGTTTCAACGCCAGTTGCATAATCAACCAAATTGTTCACTATATGATTTCCCAACAAATCAAACAATCCGGTTTCACGCATAAAATATTTGTATCTCTCATAATGAGCGTGACTATTAGGCGGATACTTACCAAAATCAAATTTGAATAAATGACCGCCATTTTCATCCTGACAATATATTTCTTTTGCCCGAACCGCCAAAAGCAGCGGAATACACTTCAATACTTCGGGATATTTTCTCATCAGATTCTCAAAATCAACCTCGATGTTCTTAGAACCGATCAGAGAATTTAATATATTAAGTTCAATCTTGATGCCATCCACATTTCTGTAAACTTTTTGAAAGTTTATGTAATAACCATAATCTGCAATACTATCGCGAAAGCCTGATAACCATTTACTAAAATCTCGCATTTTTGCACGCTCCAATTTAATTATGAACTTCTTTTTCTACCCTCGTCATATCCTTCATCATATGCCTCTTTAGCATCTTTATGGCGTACGGTCCCCGCCTGACTATACGGCAAATGTGAAAGATCTGTTTTTCTAACATTTCCCGCCATGCCATCTCGCAATCCTTCTTCATACGCGCAACCTGCGCAAATATGACGATCTCCGTGCTGGTTATCTTGCGCTTCCGGAAGCAAATTATATTCAACCAAATAACGATGGTCTTTTTGGCAAATCATAAATATGTTCCTCCTTTTAAAAATTACTAATAAGCAACTCTTTAATTTTTCCTCTGGATTTGCTATTGCAGTTGATCATTCGAGTTGCTTCAACTCGTTTGATATTATAAGCAGAGTAAATATTATCAAAGAAATCATCTTCTGTATTTGAGTTCTTCGGATCAGAATTACTAATTACGACCTTTGCGCCTTTTCTGTGTATATCATCAACAAATCGTGCAAGTTCAATCTGTTCTTCATCATTAAACACGTTTTCGGTATATGCAGTAAAACTTGCTGTGTCGGTAATAGGTCTGTATGGTGGATCAAAATAAACAAAGGTATTTTCATCAATAAAGTCAGCCGAATCTCTGTAATCTCCGCACACAATGGTAACGCTTTGCAGCTTTTCTGATACCGCTCTGAGATTGTTTTCATCGCATATCATAGGATTTTTATATGCTCCCATCGGAACATTAAACAATCCTTTTTTATTTACCCGAAACAGACCATTGAAACAAGTTTTATTTAAGAATATCATCAATGCCGCTTTTTCAATATTGACGTTCTCGTTTCCATTGACCTTTAAATCATTAAAATGCTCACGCTTTTTCATATAGTATGCTTTACGGTTATCCGTATCCAACGGAATAAAATCGTCCTGCATAGCGTAAAGCATTTCAATCAGCGCATCAATATCATCACAAATCATGCGATAAGTATTGATAAGTTCGGCGTTTATGTCACTGATATAAACTTCTTCTAAATTGTATTTGCTAAGTATATCAAATAAAACGGCAGCGCCGCCAACAAATGGCTCGGCATATTTTGTGATACGAGAATTGTCAAAAGGATAAAAGCGTTCAATTTCTTTAAGAAGCTGACCTTTTCCGCCTGCCCATTTCAAGAAAGGCTTGACCGCTTTTTCTTCAATTTTATCGTATAGCGTACTTGCTGTATCTATCGGTTTTTCTGCCGAAGTAGGTATAATCCACATATCGCCCACCATTGTTGCTTTGGCAATTCTTTGTTCAGAACAAAGAACAGCTACTCTTCTTTGAGAAATGCCCCACTTATCAGCGGCTTCTCTTTCAGACATAAAGTCCATAACAACCTCCTAAATACGGAAAGTTTGTACTTATATGATATTATATGTCAAAACTCGAACAGTAGCAATATCCTCTTTAGGAATGACTATAACTTTTTTGTTACTAACTTCAAATTCGCACTCCACTACAAGCGTCCACCGGACGCTTAGGACCGTTGCGTATGCGGGAATAAAGAATCCCCGCATTATGTTCCAGCATGCAAAATTAACATCAAACATAAACTACATAAAATCAACAATAATTGCGTTACTCACACTCAAACCTCTGCGCGTACAGCAGATTCTTCCCTGCGTAAACTCCAACATTCCCGCGTCCGTCCATTTTTTTATCTGTTCACGGTATTGATTCATAAAATCAGCGTTATACCGCTCGTCAAATTCATGAATATCTATACCCTCCGTCTTTCTAAGCCCAAGCATTACATGCTCCGACATCTGCTCCTCCCCGGTAAGCTTCTGCACGTCTTCGTGCAGCGTATTCATATACAATGTGTCCGGCAAAGAAGCCGCATGTAATCTTGTGCCTGCACCGGCACCGGACTTCGAATAATAATCCATATATTTTTTAAGGCTTGTACAATTTTTGAAACGAATATCTCCTATCATAGACGACGAGCCAAGACCGAGGCCGAGATAATCACCCCGATTCCAGTATACAAGATTATGCTTACACGCAAAGCCCGGTTTTGCATAATTCGATATTTCATATTGACGGTATCCGTGTGAAAGCAACGTATCATACGTCATATCGTATATTGCACGGTCCTCCCTCTCCCATTCGTCATACTGCTCATCCGTCATATTATCAGGATTGTACATATTATAAAACGGGGTGTTTTCCTCCACAATCAGGCTGTATACGGATATGTGCTCGGTTTCATATTCCAACACCTTACGAAGCGTGTCAGCAAATGACTCACGGCTCTGCCCCGGAAGGCCCGACATCAAATCAACATTGATATTGTCAAAACCGGCCTTTCGCGCGGATATAACGGAGTTCACCCAGTCCTCGTACCTGTGAATACGCCCAAGCATCTTAAGCTCCTCATAATTAGCCGACTGCAGGCCAAGGCTAATCCGGTTAATTCCACATTTTTTATACAAAATAAGCTTGTCTACATCTACAGTTCCGGGATTACACTCCATTGTGACCTCCGAAGGTGCAAACGAACCTTTCCGCACACTCTCAAATGCATCCCGGAGAGTGTTGATAATATCGCTTATTACATTTGAACCGTATATGGATGGAGTACCCCCTCCTATGAATACCGTTTCCACAGTAAAATCTTTGGCATACGCTCCCGCATTCTTAATCTCATTAATAAGGGCATGCGCATAATCCGACATGGAATTTCCTTTCGGTTTTCCGGAAAGAAAATCACAGTACAGACATTTTCGCACACAAAAAGGGATGTGTATATATATTGACAACTCCCGCATATCCACACCCCCAAATTTACCATAACTTTTCAGACACGCTCTAAGCGCGCGTATATTCATATAGTATTCCCAATAAACTAAGTAATCACTTACTCTACGCCCAAAAAATGTCCGTATTCGCAAAATTAATCATCCGTATCCAGTTTAAGAACGCTCATGAACGCCTTCTGCGGTATCTCAACATTTCCGATCTGGCGCATACGCTTCTTTCCCTCTTTCTGTTTCTCAAGAAGCTTCTTCTTCCTGGTTATATCTCCTCCATAACATTTTGCAAGCACGTCCTTTCTGACTGCTTTGACGGTTTCACGCGCAATTACCTTACTGCCTATTGCCGCCTGTATAGGAATTTCAAACAAATGCCTTGGAATTTCCTGTTTCAGCTTCTCGCACATCTTCCTGCCGCGCTCATATGCCGAATCGGCATGCACAATAAATGAAAGCGCGTCAACCTCCTCTTTGTTAATGAGAATATCAAGCTTGACGAGTTCCGCTCTCTCGTATCCCTTAATGTCATAGTCAAATGACGCATACCCTCTCGATCGGGATTTGAGCGAATCAAAAAAGTCGTATATGATCTCGTTTAGCGGCAGCGTATATCTAAGGAGCGCCCTCGTCTCCTCCATATATTCCATACCTATATATATCCCGCGTCTCTCCTGGCACAGCTTCATTATCGCGCCTACATATTCCGTAGTAACCATTATTTCAGCGTCTACAACGGGCTCCTCCATATAATCAATTTCCGAAGGATTCGGAAGGTTCGACGGATTGGTAACTTCAATCATCGTTCCGTCTGTCTTATATACCTTGTAAACTACGCCCGGAGCGGTCGTAACAAGGTCAAGGTTGTACTCTCTCTCAAGCCTCTCCTGTATAACCTCGAGATGCAAAAGTCCCAAAAATCCACAGCGGAAACCAAATCCGAGAGCAACTGACGTCTCCGCCTCGTATTGAAGCGCAGCGTCATTCAGCTGAAGCTTCTCAAGCGCATCGCGGAGGTCCTGATACCTGGCCCCATCTGCCGGATATAAACCGCAATATACCATTGGAAGCACCTTTTTGTAGCCTGGCAGAGCCTCGTCACACGGCCTGTCCGCGTCGGTTACAGTATCGCCCACACGGGTTCCCGATACGTCCTTAAGACTTGCCGTAATATAGCCGACCATTCCCGCGGATAGTTCCTCGCATTCAATAAACTGTCCGGCCCCAAACGTTCCAACCTCGACAACTTCCGCTTTCGCCCCTGTCGCCATCATAAGCATGTTGGTTCCTTTTTTGATCGTTCCATCAAACACCCTGCAAAATATTATTACGCCCTTGTAAGAGTCGTATATAGAATCAAAAATTAACGCCTTGAGCGGTTTATTTTCATCCCCTGACGGAGCGGGTATTTTAGCGACTATCTGCTCAAGAACTTCTTCTATATTAATTCCGTTCTTTGCGGATATAAGCGGCGCGTCTTCGGCTTCTATACCGATAACATCCTCTATCTCATTTATCACTCGCTGCGGCTCCGCACTCGGAAGGTCTATCTTATTAATTACAGGCATTATCTCAAGGTCATGATCTATCGCAAGATAACAGTTTGCAAGCGTCTGCGCCTCAATACCCTGCGCGGCGTCCACTACAAGTATCGCGCCCTCGCATGCCGCAAGACTTCTTGATACCTCATAGTTAAAATCCACATGCCCCGGGGTGTCTATCAGGTTAAATATATACTCCCCGCCGTTCTTAGCCGTATACACGATTCTTACCGTCTGGGCCTTAATCGTAATTCCGCGCTCCCTCTCAAGCTCCATATTGTCAAGAACCTGCTCCTGCATCTCCCGCTCTGTAAGCAGGCCTGTCTTTTCTATTATCCTGTCGGCCAATGTTGATTTACCGTGGTCTATATGCGCAATTATACAGAAATTCCTTATATTGCTTTGATTGATTTCTGGCATTTGTTACCCTCCTAGCGTTATTTATCTGTATATGCGGACTATCCGTTATCAAAGATTTCTGCATCAATGTTTTGTATCCGCACTCCTATGACGCATAGTATAACACAAACCTCTGCTTTTGGCTACATTTACCCATTGTATAACAGGGCAATCGCTTAAAACTATAATGCGTCTTCGTCCATCCGCCCGAACCGCCAAACTTAAGTTAATATATGTATACGCACAAAAGATATTCGCATCATCAAATCTTTTGGAGTCTAATGTGCGAATATCTTTAAAATAACTACTCGTAAAAACTACTCTTATTATTCCGATATACTATCCATACAAATTACTCAGACTTAGACATGCGGGTTATCAGATTATACAATCCATGTTTGTAAACATCGCCGTCATGACCGCCTCCACCTATATTTTCCGAGTCTCCGCCAAGCGTCTCATAATATAGATGCGGCACATTATTATCTTCAAGTACAGTGTGATACAGATACGGCTGTTCATGAACGGTCGTATCATTCTTTCCCTTTACGACAAGTATTAACGTATTCTCAGAATACCCGTCTGCCGGTTTGAAGTCTGTCTCCGAAGAAAACATGCCATCTTCCCCTACACCCGTCCAGTTAGGCGGGTATGCAAACAATCCGTATGCCGGACAGAATCCGCCGACATATCCAAAATGTTCAGCCCTTGTAAGCCCGATGTAAAGAGCTTCTCTTCCTCCCATGGAAAATCCGCATATAGCGGTATTCTCCCGCCCTGTCAATGTCGAATAATTCTCATTAATATATGGCATGAGACATTGTTCCAAATCATTCACAAAATTATCATATGCAGCATAATGTTCCGTAGAAAAGAACTTCTCTTCTCCGTCCTCCCCTACCGGAGGCTTTCCTGTTTCATTCGCGCATACATTCGGAAATACCGCTATCATATCCTTTGCCGTCCCGGCGGCGGCCGCATTCCAAAAAACATACTGCGTTTTATCACCATATAGTGAAGTTTCATTCCCTCCGATACCGTGCAGCATATACACAACCGGATATTGTTTATCTTCACTATATCCCTTAGGCAGAACAACCTTTGCCTTCCTTAGTACAATAGCCCCGTCCGAAACAGCCGTGGATTCATACGTTATATCTTCCACAGTACCGGCCGCGGTATCGTCCGCGCTCATGAACCCTGCAGGCGTGTCGTACGTAGTGTCAGGCACGATTCCCGAAAGTTCATTTATTTCTTCCTGCGTAAGTTCGTTTTCGCTAAATATGACGGACTTAAATGCTAGCGTTGGGCCATCTCCCCACAAATGAAACAGCTGTATTCCCTTAATCGAAACATCCGACGAAGAATAATGCTTTGTAGTGTCGGTTTCTGCGGCCGCCAGTTTATCACTCTGCTCTTTTTTATTATCATTAAATGGAGCTAGAGGATTTGACAAATCTATATCCCCGGTAGTCGGCAAATAAAGGCTTACATCTCCCGAACCGGTTCCGGTATATGTGACATACAAATGTTTATAGTTACTTTTGCGCATCTGTGGCGTATCCGGCAGAAAATAGAACACTCCCTGCAGTTCCCCGAACTTAACTTGCGCCGTACCGTCCTCTTTCATTGTCTGCGTGGCTTTATTGCTAGACTCAAGCTTTATATCATCCGCAAAGCTTACCTTATATACAGGAGACGCTGTTACGGATGGTTCTTCCGGGGCGTCTGTCGGCTGTACAGGGGCCGTTGTCGGCTGCGGCGATTTTGATAGAAGCTTTATCGATTTTATAGTAATAGTCGGCTCGATTGCATCAGTACCCCAGCCTTTGTGCTGTATTACGATACCATACCCCAAACCATACGCAGATGACAAATCAACCTCAAAAGATATATCGTCCGTTCCTGCAACAATACCATCTTTTTCTACTATTTTGGTATCATCCGTATAGTCAAGCTTATTGCCATCTGAAACTATAGCCGCACGCAATCCCGTACCATTTTCTGACGAAGAAAGCGTTACTACCGCCTTTTTATATTTGCTTACGTATACACCGGATTTATCCTGATTAAAGTAAAATCCAATAGCTTTATTTCCGTCCTTTGGAAGTTTGAAAGATACGCTTCCGTCGTCATTATAAGTATTATTCGAAGAATCTACATACCACCAGGGTTTGTCAACAGGATGGGCAGTATCAGGCGAAAACACTACGTCTATATCATCTGCAGGTCCATCCGGTACCGGAGGTAACGCAATCAGTTGTATTGACTTCACTGTTATAGTCGGGTCATCCGGGGAATTGCCATCCCATCCCCTGTGTTGTATCACTACGCCATATCCGGTTCCCTCCTTGCCTAACAAATCGAACTCAATAGATATGTCGTCGGTGCCCGCAATTATATTGCCATTTTCAGCTATCTTGGTTCCATCCCCATCTTTAAGATTGCTGTCGTTTGAAACATTGGCACACAGCGC
>JAAVXK010000056.1 GCA_022790615.1 Lachnospiraceae bacterium | reverse complement strand
ATGAACTTTTAGCATATCTATAAAATAAAATATAAAAATAAGTGTTTATTAATTGGTAATAAATATTTAATATTTATATAATGTCATTTATGCAAGAATTTTTCATCAAGGACGAAATAATAGATTATACTCGTTAATTGGAAAATATTATATGTTTTGGTATTTAATTCGTAATCGGAGGAGAAGATGTTTATGGAACAGGTTAAGAAAGTTACCCCTTATGTAATTCTTGTTATAATGATTATAATACAGTATTATTTTGCATACAGCAACCAGGTACCCGTATTGATGTCAAAGATGTAACAGAATTTACAGTAATATAATTATCAACTGGTCAGTACGCGAGAATATAAAAAGGCTGCATAGGGCAGCCTTTTCATCATATATGAAATAATAATCGTATTGCAATACCTTTTGGCTTGCCATATGCATATAGAGTGTTAACAGACTCTTATTGACGAATACGTTGTGAGAGGGAAATTGAAACATAAAAATGAGTATGGTATAATATCGAAAGATATTATACCTGCACCGGTTCGTGTCCGACCAAAGGGAGGACAGGTTCAATGGCGAACCGTGTGCATTCGGCGGTGGCCGCTAATGTGCTTTGCAAAAGGGAGGTATTTAATTTGAAAGAAAAGTTGACGGAGTTATTTTGGGAAACGTATAATTACCGGGACGGTGTTTCCGTATATTTTGCACCGGGCAGGGTTAACCTTATCGGGGAACATACGGATTACAACGGCGGACATGTTTTTCCATGCGCGCTCACTATAGGAACTTATGCCGCGGTAAAATGCAGGGATGACAACAAAATTAGATTGTATTCCGGTAATTTTCCTGAAAAAGGAGTGTGTGAAATAGAGGTTGGAGACTACAGTTATATCAAACAACCAGATTGGTGTAATTACCCTGTAGGCGTAATATGGGCATTATATAAAAAGGGATATGTGCTTGACAGGGGAATTGATATTATGTATTACGGAGATATACCGAGCGGTTCAGGTTTGTCCTCGTCTGCGTCCATAGAGGTTCTTACCGCGTATTTTTTAAATGATGTTTTCGGATTTGGAATAGAGCTTACGGATATTGCGCTTCTATGCCAATACTCGGAGAATAACTTTAATGGCTCAAACTGTGGGATAATGGACCAGTTTGCCTCAGCTAACGGAAAGGCAGGAAACGCAATCTTTCTTGACACCGCCACCCTTACATACGAGTATGCTCCGGTTCGGCTTGACGGACAGAGTTTATTAATTATTAATTCTAACAAAAAGCACAGTATAGTGAGTTCGCATTATAATGACAGGAGACGTGAGGCGGAGACAGCCCTGTCACAGCTTCAGCGGGAGATTGACATACAGAGCCTTGGCGAATTAAGCGAGAGCGAGTTCGAGAAGTATAAATATTGTATAGAAGACGATTTACTATTAAGACGGGCAAGGCATGCGGTATATGAGAATCAGAGGACGATAAAGGCAAAAAAGGCGCTTAATGAGAATGACATTAAGCTGTTTGGTGAGCTTATGGTTGATTCGCACGTATCCCTTAGGGACGACTATGAGGTGTCGTGCCGGGAGCTTGACGTCATTGTGGAAGAGGCGCTTAAGCTTGACGGCGTATGGGGAATCCGAATGACCGGCGGGGGATTCGGAGGATGCTGTGTCGGTATATTTGACACTGATAAAATTGAGGATATAAAAAATAAGATTGATAGAGTATATAAGGACAGATGCGGAATTAAGGCTGATTTTTACGACGTATCTATAGGAGAAGGGCCGCACAGGTTATGATGTCAGTGACAGAAGTTTTCCACCCATGCGCCGGACGCGGGAATGAATATGACAGGGGTATGCGACTATGAGGATTCTTCTTATTGCAGTAAACGCAAAATACATACATTCAAATCCTGCCGTATATTCTTTAAGTCAGTATGCGCGGGATGCGGCAGACGGAAGGGACATTGAATTTCAGATTGCCGAATACACAATTAATAACCGGATAGATGAGATTATACCCGACATATATAATAGAAAGCCCGACGTCGCGGCATTTTCGGTATATATATGGAATGTGGAGTATGTGACAATGCTTGCGTCCGCGCTCAAAAAAATTGTGCCGCAGATTGGAATTTGGGCCGGCGGACCGGAGGTTTCCTACAGGGCTGAGCAATTTCTTAATGATAACCCGGCTTTTGACCTTGTCATGTGCGGTGAGGGGGAGCGGTTATTCAGCAGCTGTGCCAATTCATACTTTGACGGTGAGAGGCCTGCCGGAATATTTAGGTGCGAAGAACCGCTTACTATGGACGATATACCATTTATATACGGAAGCTTGTCTGATTATGAAAATAAGATTATTTACTATGAGACAAGCAGGGGCTGCCCGTTTTCGTGCAGCTATTGCCTCTCATCAATTGACAAAACTACAAGGTACAGGAGCATTGACATAGTTAAAGAGGAGCTTTCGCATTTTATTGACGGCGGCGTAAAGCTTGTAAAATTTGTTGACAGGACATTCAACGCCAATCGCAGACATGCTTTGGACATATGGAAATATATTGCCGAACATGACAGGGGGATTACAACATTTCATTGCGAGCTGTCAGCCGGACTTATAAGCGATGTGGAACTGGATTTTCTTGCGGGACTGCGCAAAGGGTTGCTGCAGTTTGAGATTGGGATACAGACATTTAATAAAAAGACGCTTGTCGAGATTAACAGGAATTGTGATTTGGACAGGCTGTGTCATGTAGTCCGCAGGCTGCATGACGCGGGAAATATACACCTGCATCTTGATCTGATTGCCGGACTTCCGTATGAGGGTATAGACTCGTTTGCGGATTCATTTAACAGAGTGTACGCACTATCGCCGGATGAATTCCAGCTTGGATTCCTGAAAGTCCTTTCAGGTTCGGAAATGGCCCTAAGGCAGCAGGAGTACGCAATTGTAAAGTCGGATTACCCGCCGTATGAGGTTATGTCTACGAAGTGGCTTACATATGACGATATTTTGCTGTTGAAAAGGGTTGAAAAGGTTCTTGAAATATATTACAATTCAAGGCAGTTTGACAAAACAATATCCTATATAATGGGTTTTTTCTGTGCGCCGTTTAATATGTATAAGGAGCTCGGCGATTGCTTTGATAAGGAGTTTGATACGGGTGTAAGCCATTCAAGGCTTACAAGATACGAGTTCTTATATAACTTTGGAAAGCGGTATGTTGACGACGGTGAGTTTTTGCGGGAGCTTCTCGTATATGACATATATCTTCGGGAAAACTGTAATACAAGGCCTCCGTATGCGGAACCCGGGAATGACTATACCCATAGGTTCTGCCGCGGGAAAAAACTTAGCAGAAAACGATATCATGTTGAATATTTTAATTATGATATTAAAGAATATATTGATTCCGGACGAATAAATAAGTGTGGCGTCTTGTATATTTTCGACTATGAAAACCGGGATATCATTACACATAACGTTATTCCGGAGCGCTGCGATATGTGAAAAAAGTTTTATTGGAAAATCATAAATGCGAAAAGGCTTGCACTTATGAAAGAAATGAATTATATTTAGTAGGAGTTGATTATATCGCGCAGGGAGCGCAGGGTGGTCTGCTTTGTTATGGAATCCTTGGTCGATTCAACAATGTTAATCAAATTGGATATTTTGTCCGGCTCCTTGTTGTCACGGTATATTTTGGCAAGAATTGTGAAAGCGCTGACAATATTCTGTGTTATTGATATGAGATACTCAAGTACGGTGAGAGCATCGTCAGTATAATTATTTTCATAAAGATATTTTCCCCACTGGAACAAATCCCGGGTAAAATACATGAAATTTTGGTCGTATGATGAAATGGTGGTGAAATTGCCGTTGCCGTATTTTATTTTAAGGTCTGTGTTAGTGAATTCGTGGAGGTCAAGCATTGGCTCCCTGCCAGAGGAGATAACTTTGGCTTCAAGCTCGCTTCTTCTTTTGTCGTCTGATGAAGGAAGGAAAGGGAGACATTCCATATCCGGAATGAATAACGGCAGGTTCGATATGTCGACGTTGCGGGCAAACCGCGCCTCGCGTTCGCGGGCCCAGAACTCCTCCATGATTTCATCGTTTTTGTCTTTTGAAGACATGTTGAGCCGGATTCTTAAAATAAGCAATACTATTAATGGTGAGATTACAATTAATATACCCATATTCAAAACCTTTCGTGTTATATAATATATTTGTACTGGAAACGCCCACTGGCCAATTACGGCACCTGGGTGATTAAAATAAACGTGAGGACACTGTAAAGTTTCCCATTCTATCAGTTCAGGAGGAATAATAAAATGAGATTTAACAAAAAAACAAAACAGATAATAGCGTCTATCATATGTATTATACTTGTGTTGGCAATGATAGTGCCGCTTATTCTGACCACCGTATTTTAGTATTATCGCATAACACTATCAATAAAGTCAATCGTTAGGAGAGTATTATGGCCGAACATTACAGTTACAGAACAAAAAGTATGGAAAGAATGATTAAAAGAAGAAAGAGAATGGCAGCAGCTTTTATTGGTTTGGCGGCTGTTCTTATTGTTGTGATTATAATCCTGGTAATTGTTAACGCGTCAGGTAAAAGCAGTGAGACTGACAGTGATAAGAATATTTCCGGAAGTACCGTTGATGAAGAATCCGGTAAGAAGTCTGATGATGCCGGCTATATTAACGACGGGGTCTATATAGAGACCGTGTCTGTTGGCGGAATGGATTACAATACTGCGGTTAAGGATGTAGAAAAGCTGATTGACACTGTGATGGCTAAGAAGATAAATATAAACGTCAACGGCGCCGTTCTTTCGGCAAGTCTGAAGGAACTTGGCGTAAGCTGTGACAAGGAAGAACTTGTGGACAAAGCCTTTGCACTTGAGGAGGAAGGAACGATCAATATTGATTTCTCTATTGATGAATCCAAACTGTCAAAGATTTTTGAGGATGAGGAAGGAACATATACGAAGAAAGCAAAGAATGCCTCGCTAAAGAGGGTTAACGGCGCTTTTAAGGTTATTAAAGGTAAGAATGGCAAGGAGATAGATATTGAAGCTACTAAGACGGCAATAATTACCGAAATAAACAATAATGCGGTTAATAATTCCGAGATGAACGTCGACGCGGTAATAAAAAATGTTGAGCCTGAATATACTGCGGCAGATCTGGCCAAGTGTAAAGATGTTCTCGGAAAGTTTTCGACATCGTACAAAGAGAGTATGGTGCAAAGGTCCGCAAACGTAAAAAATGCCGTAAGCTTTATTAATGGAAAAGTAGTGTATCCAGGCGATACATTATCTGTTGCCGATACAATATACCCGCTTACTTCTGACAACGGTTATCTTGAGGCCCCGTCTTATGCCGGCGGACAGGTTGTAGACAGTCTTGGAGGAGGGGTATGCCAGGTATCGACGACATTGTATAACGCAGTGTTATTATCTGAGCTTGAGATTGTCGAGAGGTCGCCCCATTCAATGGTCGTATCATATGTGAAACCTTCCATGGACGCCGCTATAGCAGGAGATTACAAAGACCTTAAGTTTAAGAACAATACAGACGTTCCAATATATATACAGGGCAGCGCGGGGGGCGGAATACTTACATTTACCATCTATGGAATGGAGACCAGGCCGTCGTCGAGAAAAATTCAATATGTCTCTGATGTTGTTGAAACAATTCAGCCCGGCAAGGATATTGTAACCGAGGATAAAACACTACCGGAGAGCTACAGGAAAGTGACGCAGACGGCTCATGTCGGATATGTGGCTAATCTGTATAAGGTTGTGTATGAGAACGGAGTTGAAGTATCAAGGGAAAAGATTAATTATAGCAGGTATAAGGCAGTCCCACAGTACGTCACGGTAGGTACGAAGAAAGAAAAAAAGGACAAAGACAAGGATAAGGATAAAAATAAAGACAAAAAGGATAAAGACAAGGACAAAGAAGATAATGACGACGACAAAAAAGACAACGATAATCCGGATTCGGACGTAACGTCGCCTGACAGCGCCACGACCGACCCGTCACAGGACGTTACACCTCAGGAGCCGGTAGTAACCGAGGCGCCCGTTCAGACGCCTGTTGATAATCCGGGAGTTTAGAAATAATTGTTGGGAAACATCTGTTATGCGTGAAAAGATTTTGACTGGAAATGAAATAGATATTATAATGACAGGATATACCGCTTCCTACGGTATATCCTGTATACTACATAATTATGAAATTGAATTGAAAGAAAATCTCAGTGCAGAACTTGTTGAGAAGGCAAAAATGATTTCTGATGAAGTATTACGTACTAAATTAGATAAAGCAATTGCGGAATCTGTCGACAGTTCTGCAATTGTGTATTCTGCGGGCGAAGGGGGAATATTTAAAGCCCTGTGGGACATGGCGGAAAAATATCGGACCGGCATTGTGGCAGATATTAAAAAAATACCGGTGAGACAGGAATATATTGAAATATGTGAATATTATAATATAAACCCATATATGCTTAACGCGAAAGGCTCGCACCTCATTATGACTGCGTACGGAAACAGGATGTTAAGGGGACTTGGGAGCGCCGGCGTCAGATGCGCTTTAATTGGATATACGGTTTGCAGCAACGACAGAATAATTGTCAATGGAGAGGAAAAGAGATACATTGACTCAAGAATAGAGGATGAATTGAAAAAGTTTGGAGGGTTAATAAAATGAGGAAAAAAATACTTGATATGCTTTACAACAACAGCAGGATTTCTTATGATGACATGTCAGTAATGCTCGATATACCTAAGGATAAACTTGTATCGGAGATAGCCGCGATGGAAAACGAGGGGGTTATATGCGGATATCCTACAATGGTTAACTGGGAGAAGACGGATTGTGAAAAAGTATCGGCAGTGATAGAGGTTAAGGTCGCCCCGCAGAGGGGGCTTGGATTTGATAAGATTGCGGAGAGAATATACCGTTTTGACGAGGTTGAAAGCGTGTCGCTTATGTCGGGCGGATATGACCTTTCCGTCACAATAGAGGGAAAAAGTATGAAGGAGGTTGCAATCTTTGTTCATGAGAAGCTTGCTCCCCTTGAATCAGTAATAAGCACCGCGACGCATTTTGTATTGAAAAAGTATAAGGAGCACGGTGTGACACTCGTCGATGAGAAGAAGACAGAAGGAAGGATGAAAATAACGCCATGAGAGACCCGTTATCAAAACTAATACAGACAATACCGCCCTCAGGCATTAGAAAATATTTTGATATTGTGAGCGAGATGGAGGACGCGATATCACTGGGAGTCGGTGAACCTGATTTTGACACGCCCTGGCATATAAGGGAAGAAGGCATATATTCCCTTGAGCAGGGGCGTACATTTTATACATCAAACGCAGGACTTAAGGAATTAAAGACGGAGATATGCAAATATCTCAAACGGACGCAGAATATAGACTACGATACAGAAGAGGTTGTTGTGACAGTCGGCGGAAGCGAGGGAATTGACATTGCGCTCAGGGCGATGCTTGATTACGGCGACGAGGTTCTTATACCGCAGCCAAGTTACGTGTCATATGAGCCGTGTACGCTGCTTGCGGGCGGTACGCCGGTTATAATTGAGCTCAAGGAGGAAAATGAATTCAGGCTTACTCCGGAGGAGCTTAGGGCCGCAATTACCGATAAGACCAAGATACTTATACTTCCATTTCCGAACAACCCGACCGGCGCCATAATGGAGAGAAAAGACCTTGAAGAGATTGCAAAGATAGTAATTGAGCATGACCTGTTCGTTATTTCGGATGAGATATATTCGGAACTTACATATAAGGCGCGGCATGTATCTATCGCGTCGATAGACGGAATGTGGGAGAGAACAGTTCTTATTAACGGATTTTCGAAGGCATACGCCATGACGGGATGGCGTCTTGGATATGTTGCCGCTCCGTCCGTCATATTGAAGCAGATGCTAAAAATACACCAGTTTGCAATCATGTGCGCTCCTACCACGAGCCAGTATGCTGCGGTAGAGGCTCTTAAGAAGGGCAATAAGGATGTTGAGATGATGCGGGACTGCTATGACAAGAGAAGGCGTTTTCTCCTCAATGAATTTGAGAAGATGGGAATTGACTGTTTTACCCCTTATGGGGCGTTTTATGCATTTCCGAGTATAAAAAAGTTTGGTATGACTTCAGATGAGTTTGCCGAGAAACTTCTCAGGGAGGAAAAGGTGGCCGTTGTTCCGGGTACCGCGTTCGGAGCATGCGGGGAAGGATTCTTAAGAATATCGTACGCCTATTCCATAGAGGACTTAAAGGTAGCGCTTGGACGGATGGCAGACTTTATTAATAAATTAAACAAATAATTAAGTACTTATCATAAAAATTGGTCCTATACCCAGCAAAAAATATCTGCAGATAATAATATTGCTTGATATTATATATGTGATTGTGTTAAAATTATAAAGATTATATATAATACTCAAGCGGTGTGTCGGAATGTGTGATAGGAATTCATAATTACATTTTTGCATGTACCGGGTTGGGGTCTGATAGATAAAAGTGATTTACTTAAGGGGAGGTGTTGGATATGGCGGCAATCAATGCTAACCATATCAATCCTTTTTTAATGGCATCCTCCAGTGTTCTTAGAGATTGTTGTATGTTGTCAGATTTAGAAATAGGAAAGCCTTATCTTAGAGACACATCTTTCTCAGCAGATGACTGGGTTATTATGATAGGATTGACGGGAGAACTTAAAGGGCAGGTATTAATAGCATTTACAACGGAGGCGGTACTTGATGTTGCATCAAGAATGTGTATGACGACGATTCAGCAGATGGATGAGATGTCTTCCAGCGCCATATGTGAGTTGGGAAATATGATACTCGGAAATGCGGCGACAATTCTTGCCGCAAATGAGATTGGCATAGATATCACTCCGCCTACGCTGTCGCACGGTATGGTCGAGTTCAGGAGCAGCCTGACGAAAAACCTTTGTATTCCGCTGACATTTGACGCTGGAAAAAAGATAATTAATATTAATTTATCAATTGTTGGTTAATTTGTTTAATCACTGTAATTTGGATAATCAGTTTTATGATAGTAAGATTACATATAAATGAATTGACAGATTAAAATTTGATTCACTGGAATTATATACATTTTATAAGGTTGATTAAGATTAAAATTATATTTTGGCGCAGTGACATGATTTTGGATATAAAAGTTTTAGAGCGTGTTTGAAAATTCATTCCCGCCATCTGCGTCCACCACTTTGCGGTATATTTACGCTAAATTCAGTCAACGTAGCCCGCTACGCTTCCCTCATTTGGCACAAATCTCCCACAAAGTGTGAAACGCATCTGGCAGAAAGCAATTTTCAAACACGTTCTAGGTCATATTTTGGGGGCATGGGATGAATATAGTTTTACTTGAACCTGAGATACCGCAGAATACGGGCAATATCGGAAGGACTTGCGTAGCGACGGGAACAAAATTACATCTTATAGAGCCGCTCGGATTCAGGCTTGATGAAAAATATGTAAAGAGGGCCGGTATGGATTACTGGCCGTTACTTGAAAAAGAGACATATATATCATACAGGGATTTTAAGGAGAAGCATGCCGACTCTACCGTGTATATGGCGACAACAAAAGCAGGGAAGATGTATACTGAGGTTGCGTATGACGACGACTGCTTTATTATGTTTGGAAAAGAGAGCGCTGGAATTCCCGAGGAGATTCTTGTTGAGAATCCCGACAAATGTATACGTATACCGATGATTGGCGATACCCGGTCTTTGAATCTCAGTAATTCGGTTGCGGTTATACTTTACGAGGCGCTAAGGCAGAACGGTTTTTGTGGAATGTGTACGGAGGGCCGGTTACATAGACTTTCTTGGAAGTGAGAATGTGAATTCTGTGCCCACGTCAAGAGTGCTTGTGACATTAATATTTTCGTTATGGGCATTAATAATTTCTTTTACTATGGACAGGCCAAGGCCTGTTCCTTTTTTGTCTTTGCCGCGCGATACGTCCGTCTTATAAAAACGGTCCCATATTTTAGATATGCATTCTTTCGGAATACCTATACCGGAGTCTTTAACCGAAATAAATATTTTTTCATTCCTAATTGTTGTTGATATTATTATATCACTATTGTTGTGGCTGAACTTTATCGCATTGTCAATCAGGTTGTATAGAACCTGCTGAATTTTGCCGAGGTCGGCTACGACATAAGTATTCGGCTCCTCAAATACAAGCTTAACATGCAGAAGTTTTTCTTTACATGAACCCTCGAAACATTCAACAGACTGTTTGATGGTAGTGTTAATGTCAAAAGACGATAAATCAAGGGAAGTCGCCCGGCTGTCCATGTTGTTTATTTCAAGAAGGCTCGTTGTGAGTTTTGCAAGCCGCTCGGTCTCAAATAATATTATTTTCAAATATTTTTTATTCATTTCGGGCGAGATTGTACCGTCAATCATTGCCTCCGTGTATCCCCGTATTGAGGTGAGCGGCGATCGGAAGTCATGTGAAATATTACTTATAAATTTGCGCTGTTCATCCTCCAGGCTGTCAAGGTCGTTTGCAATGCAGTTAATAGCATTGTATAATTCACTGAATTCACCGGCTCTGAAGCTGCATTCATAAGAAAAATTTTTGTTACTATATTCTTTTGCGGCATAAGATATTTTTTTTAGAGGAAGTAAGATTCGTATATATAAATATATATAAATCAATGTTACGAGCAGTGACGCGGCGGTTATATAGGGCCAGTATGACGCATTTATTGCATCCGCCTCATCAAATATGTCGGAACAGTATTTTATCATGACGATGTGGCCGCGCAGCTTCATATCATATGTAATCGGGTAAGAGACGGACAAAAATGGTTCGTCTATAAAACCCGGAAGTCTGACATTATAACTGTATAAGTCAGAAAGTATATCGTTATCATAAGAAAAAAGATTCACATAAGAAGAACCGTGCGAGTCGTATATCATTGTACCGTCGCTTTTTGCCAGTAGTATTCTTGAGTCGAGGTAATCGCTTATTATATCAAGTTCTATCGACAAATCGGCGCTGTTCAAAAGATTGTTATAGTACCCCTTTTTATAATTGTCTGCAACTCCTGACAGCGAATTATAGAAAGTGGAGTTGGTATCTTTTATAAGTTTGTGTTCAAAAAAACGCGTACCAAAAACAGACCATCCGAAGATGAGGAAAATCAGTGAAATAACGTACGATATAATTAATTTTGCTGTTATGTTCAACCTGAAATGCATCGATTCCACCAGCCTGTTTATAGAATTACTTCCAACGTCTTACATCAAACTTATACCCAATACCCCATACTGTCGATATACCCCATGCGTCGTGGTCTTTTATCTTTTCGCGCAGACGTTTAATGTGTACATCCACAGTGCGGGTATCGACGACATACTCGTATCCCCATATATGGTCTAAGAGCTGTTCCCTGTTAAATACCTGATTGGGGTGTGAAGCAAGAAAATAAAACAGTTCCAGTTCTTTTGGGGGCATCTCTATCACTTCGCCGTAATAAATTACTGAATAATTGGACAGGTTAATTGTAAGGTCCGGATATTCGACACATTTATCTGACGGTTCAATATCCGATTGTTCAGACGGTGTTCTGGCCGCCTTAAATCTGCGAAGGACGGCTTTTACACGGGCAACAAGCTCTTTTGAATCAAAAGGCTTTATAATATAATCGTCCGCTCCCAGTTCAAGTCCTAAAACCCTGTCGAATACTTCTCCCTTGGCTGATAACATTATTATCGGTACAGTCGATGATTTTCTGATTTCACGGCATACGTCGTAACCGTCCATAACGGGCAGCATTATGTCAAGAAGTATTAAGTCGGGCCTATAGTTTTTGAATTCCTTAAGCGCTTCGGCGCCGTCTCCCACTATGCATGTGTCAAAACATTCTTTAGTAAGATACAGGGAGATAAGTTCCGCAATGTTGGAATCATCGTCAACTATCAGTATCTTTTGCTTGTCAGTCATTTATATGCCCTCCTTAGCTTTTAAACTCAACAATTGTCACGCCATGATCGCCCTCTCCGAATTCTCCTATCCGGTAAGATTTTATATAGCTGACATGTTTCAGGTGGTCATGGACCGCTTTTCTGAGCGCTCCGGTGCCGCGGCCGTGTATTACGGTAACTTGAGCAAGGTGCGACAGGTACGCGTCGTCAAGATATTTGTCGAGCAGCGGAATTGCTTCGACAACCGTTTTTCCGATGAGGTTAATCTCCGTACTTATATTGGCTGCTTTCGACAGCTTGTATGTGTGCGTTTTGACTGCAGGTTCATTATCTTTTGAAGGATTCTCAAGCAGTTCGAGGTCGCTAAGCTTTATTTGGGAATTAAGCATTCCCATGCTGACGCCCGCCAGGCCCTTGTTATTAGGAAGTGATGTGATAACTCCGTCAAGACCAAGCGATATGACGTGTACGTTGTCTCCTATGTGTATGCTTTCAGGAGTAATTTTTGTATTTTTCTTTTTTCTTGTTTTAATAGCGAGGGAATTATCCTTTTTCGATATCTCATCGCGGAGCATTGAGCGTTCTTTTTCGAGGTCGCTGCCTGCGCCTGAGCGCTGAATCCACTTGTTATATTTCTTCATTGCCTCGTCGGCCTGTGCCTTTGCCTGCTGTAAGATATCTCTTGCTTCCTCGTTTGCCCTTCTGATAATTTTATCTTTTGCCTTATCAATTCGTTCATTTTTTTCCTTCAGTTTCTTTCTAAGATGCTCGATCTCCTTTTTTGCATCTTCAAGCTCCCGCTGTTCGGCTTCCATCTTAACACGGCCTGCCTCAAGGTCGCTAATAACGTCCTCAAACGACTTGTCGTCCGTACCTATTCTTGCATCCGCGTCTTTTATAATGTACTCGGGAAGACCGAGCCTGCCCGATATTGCAAATGCGTTACTTTTCCCCGGAATACCGATTAGGAGTCTGTAGGTAGGTCTAAGACTCTCAACGTCAAATTCGCAGCATGCGTTTTCTACGCCCTCGGTAGATAGAGCGTATAGCTTCAGCTCGCTGTAGTGTGTTGTCGCAAGCGCCGTTACCCCCCTTGCTAACAGGTCTGAAAGAATGGACATGGCAAGCGCGGCGCCCTCTTCGGGGTCGGTTCCCGCCCCAAGTTCGTCGAACAGGACAAGCGAGTTATGTCCTGTCGCATCTATTTTTTTAAGTATGGAGACGATATTCGTCATGTGCGATGAAAATGTACTTAGGCTCTGTTCTATACTCTGTTCGTCTCCTATATCCGCATATACGTTGTCAAATACCGCAATCTCGGAATTGTCAAGCGCCGGTATATGAAGTCCTGATTGACCAAGAAGCGTGAACAGGCCGACGGTTTTTAGAGTAACCGTCTTGCCGCCGGTGTTCGGACCGGTAATTATAAGATGCTTGAAAGCATCGCCTATATATACGTCTATAGGTACTACTTTATCCCGCGGTATTAGAGGATGCCTTGCCTTTCTTAGGTTTATATAACCGTTTGTATTAAGCTTTGGCTTTACGGCCTTCATTGAGTGTGCAAGTTTTCCTCTGGCAAAGATAAAGTCAAGCTCCGTAAGTACCGATAGGTTTGATTTTATCGCGTCAAGCTCTTCTGCTGTCATATTGCTCAGGGTTGCGAGAACCTTTTCAATCTCCTCTTTCTCAAGAATTTCAAGCTGTTTTAACTCGTTGTTCAGCGTAACGACGGACATTGGCTCTATGAAAAGCGTCGAGCCTGTAGAAGATTGGTCATGTACCATACCGGGAAATGACGACTTGCTTTCCGCCTTTACGGGAAGACAGTACCTGCCGTCCCGCATTGTGATTAGCGCGTCCTGAAGCAGGGAGCGCGAGGAGTTGAGTATTGAATTAAGCTGGCTGTGAATTTTACTGTTCGTATTATTAATATTTCTTCTGACATTTTTAAGTCCGGGGCTTGCGTCGTCGCTTATCTCCTCCTCCGAAATAATACACCTCACAATCTCTTTCTGCAGTGGAGAGAGCGGCTGTATGTTTTCAAAGAGCGGCGTCAGGCAGTCTTTTGTCTCGCCGTTATAGTTTTTTGCCCTGAGGGCACATTCAAGCAGAGAACTGATTTTAAGCAGCTCGGATGCATTAAGAACGCCGCCGACCTCGAGCCGCATGAGGGAAGGGCCTATATCGTGGATTCCCTTATATGAAGGCGCTCCGTGACGGTATATCCGCGTTAGCGCATCGGAAGTCTGCTGCTGGAGCGATTCGATTTCATGTATGTCGTGCTTAGGTTCCAGGCTGCTGCACAGCTTT
>JAAVXK010000050.1 GCA_022790615.1 Lachnospiraceae bacterium | reverse complement strand
CTTTCTAATTATGTAGAATAGAGTTACTTACCTTGTAGAATCAATTAAAAGGTTAAGTTTTGCATATTCTACAGTTATAGAATTCCGCTCTACAGCTGTATTGCATGAATCAAATACATATTTTGGGTGCGAATTTTGAATGAGCATTCCATGCTGTTTTTTCATGGAATGTTTTACACATATTTCATAGATTGTTTGTGCCGCCCCTGACGGCATGATTGGAAATGTGTGCAATGTTATGGGGGATTTATTATGGAAACACAAAAAAACGAAATACGCCTACATGAAGGCGAACTGAATGTAATGGAGTTATTATGGTCTAACAGGGAGCTAGCCGCGAAAGATATTTCGAAGATTATCAAGGAATATATCGGATGGGAAAAAAACACAACCTATACTGTTATTAAGCGTCTCATAGACAAAGGAGCCATTGAACGAATAGACCCCGGTTTTTTGTGTCGCGCCAAAATCAACAAGAGAACTGTCCAGAATATCGAAACAGAAGCATTATTCAATAAACTTTTTAATTCTTCGCTTAATAATTTTTTTGCCGAGTATCTACGCAACAGAAAAATGACGTCTGCCGAACTGTTTGAGCTTGAAAGAATTATTGACGAACAAAAAAACGGCTCATTCAGATTCAATTAGAAGAGGGGAAAATACATGCGTCAGGCGGTTAATATTCAGGGATACCTGGATACGATAGATATGCCGTGGGGAAAGTTGTTTTACCAAATGATATGGCATAATCTGAACTGTGAGAGTAAAAAAATACTTGACTTCGGAAGCGGATTCGGAATTACAGCAAATCACTTAGCTGAAAAAAATGAAGTGACTGCCATAGAGCCCAATGAGGAAATGCTTGTACATAGAAGACATACGTATGATTACAGGCAGATAAAGGGTGGAATCGACAAGCTGCGGGAATTGCCGGATAACGCTTATGATGTGGTTTTATGCCATAATGTACTGGAGTATATAGAAAACAGGGAGGAGCTGATTCATGAATTTGTTCGTGTGATGAAATCCGACGGTTTTTTATCCATTGTAAAACATAACAAAGCGGGAAAAATTATGCAAAAGGCGGTATTTGAATATAAAATTGACGAAGCAATGGAGCTACTCCGTGGCGAAAACGTAAAGTCAATGAATTTTGGCACAATAAGGGAATTTGACGATAGTGAACTGGATTTGTATAGCCGCGGATGCCTGAAGATTGAAAAAACTTTTGGCGTTCGAACCTTTTTTGCCTTGCAGCACAATGAAGTAAAGCGTGAGGAGGACTGGTTGCAAAAGATGTTTCAGCTTGAGTGTATGGTTGAGGAAAGACCGGAATTCAGAGATATTGCCTTTTTTCATCATGTCATTCTTTCACATACAAAATAGACAAGCAGAATAAACAACACGAAAACGAAGAAATCACTCTCTTGGACAAACTCCAGTTTTTTAAATAGAGATATCTGTAGACATATGACCGGCAAGGCTATATAATATAATTATGTAAGCTGATGCAATAAGAATACATGCGATCTATTTCAGCAATAATACTTAATTTGAATATGATGATTAAATATGATTTATGATTGAATACAATTTTAAATAAATACAGTTGCAAGAATAAAAGTAAGGAAATGAATATTATGGATAACAAACGAAAAGGTAACAAACCGGTCAGCAAAGCAAAAAAAACGACTTACCATGAACAGCTTGAAATCGACTACACTTTGAAGCTTCGCGAGGTAATGCTCACGATGCCTTCGTTCTGCCGGGAATTTTTCAGGGCTATGGAAACGACGACAACGGCAAAGACAAGAATTTCATATGTGTATGACATAAGACTCTTCTTTTATTTTTTAATAGAAACAAATCCGTTATATAAAAATTATGAAACGTCGGACTTTCAATTAAACGACCTAGAGCGTATAACCGCAATTGATATTGAAGAATTTGCCGAATACCTCAAAGTATATGTAAACAGTTACGGCAAACAGTGCAAAAACTCCGTGCGCGGCATACACCGAAAATTGTCCTCACTTAGAAGTTTTTACGCATACTATTATAAAAAGCAAATGATAAACAGCAATCCCACCTTGCTTGTCGATATGCCAAAGCTAAGAGATAAGGAAATTGTAAGACTTGACGCCGACGAGGTTGCTGAGCTTCTGGACCTAGTAGAAAAAGGCGGCGATAATCTATCCGGAATGAAAAAAGTATATTATGAGAAGAATAAGTCGCGCAATCTTGCCCTGTTCACACTTATGCTTGGTACAGGCATACGAGTCAGCGAGTGCGTCGGCATAGATATTAACGACATAGATTTCAAAAATAACCGCATAAGAATTATAAGAAAAGGCCAAAAGGAAGACTACGTATATTTTGGAGATGAAGTCGAGACGGCGCTGTTAGGTTACTTAAAGGACAGAGGCGGGGTGTCGGCAGTATCAGGACACGAGGATGCGCTTTTTTTATCGATACAGAGAAAAAGAATGAGCATACAGGCGATAGAAAACCTTGTCAACGAATATGCCGGCAGGATAACAACATTCAAACATATAACGCCGCACAAATTGAGGAGTACATACGGAACGAATCTGTACCGCCAGACAGGCGATATATACCTTGTTGCAGAAGTTTTGGGACACAACGACGTCAATACGACGAGAAAACATTATGCGGCGCTGGATGAGGATATTAAACGCAGCGCCGCAAATGCAGTATCATTAAGAAAACCGAATTAAATTATCTTCCGGCAGAGTTACCTTCCGGCAAAGGATTCTACTACCGAATCATATATAGCCTTTGCCGCTGCTTTTTGGGAATTGGCATTCGTTATTGTCTTAAAATCACTCGAGTTTGTCATAAAGCCAAGTTCTATTAGCACGGCAGGCACGCTGTTATATCTGATTACATAATAGTTTGCCGATTTTACTCCTCTGACAGCCGTTGAAACCGCAGGCGTAATTTTATATAAACATTTTGAAGCCAGACTATTGCTCGTCAGTCCGAAAGAAGTAACATTGTTATTCAAAGTGGAATAGTATACTTCCGTACCCTTAGCTGAAGTATTTGTGGCGGAATTCATGTGAAGGCTTACAAATATGTCCGCGCCAATTTTTGAGGCAAATTTGGCCCGGTCGTCAAGGGTTATATACGTATCGTTAACTCTTGTCCAATATGCCTTTACAGGTGAGTCAGGCGAATTAAAATACTCTTTTCCGTACTCATACAGTATTTTAAAATTCAAATCACTCTCATTCACTCCCTTATTCTGTGCCCCGGGGTCTTTTCCGCCGTGTCCCGGGTCAAGTACGACAATATTATCAAACACATTGTGAGGCTCGTCAACTATAACTCCGATAATATTGCCAAGATTAACGAGCTTGCAGCCCTGAAGCTTCTTCGTATTCACAACAATATTAGTCATATTATTCACCAACTCAACATTGTACGATGAAATATTTGCCGACTTGATTACGATAGGGTTGGCAGCAAAAAACTCTGTCAGATTCCCCGGAACAGAAATTATAAATTTGTTCTCATAATATCTGTCTTCCAGTGTAAACTGTTCGAACGTGACATAGTCCGGTTTCGTAATTCTCAGTCCATAATCCGTTTTCCATCCTTCCGTAATATATATGTTGATCGTGTTTCCTGAAACAGAGTGATATTGCGATATAGGATTGTGAAGCATCAATGTTACGCGGGCTCCGGTTGACGACTGGTCTGAACTGATTACGTTAATATTCTGCCCGCTCATAGTATAGTTTTTGTCTGACAACAGATTGATACATCCCGCCACATCAAGATAAAACATATTATTCATATCGTCTTCGGTTATGACAAACGAAGATTCATCAATATTATTGGCAAACGTCACAGACAATACTATCGTATTGTTCGTTATATCATACGTTGTCTTAATACCTGTCAGGGCATTGCTGTAAAGCGTATTATCAAATACGACGTCTTTCTGTTTCCAGTCAAAGTATGTTGCCGTATGGATATTGCATATTTTTAAAGAGGAATCCCACTTGTAATAATAACCTAATGCCTGAACAACGGATGAAGCAGGTACCATGACATCTGTATAACCGGAATCCTTCCGCTTCACTATAAGAGGCTTCGTCTTCATTGCAAGTTCTGACGTATTTCCGCTGTCATTGTCATATATTTTTGCTACATTATTGTTCGTATTAAGCGTGACCTTGTAAAAATCGTTTGCTATAGTTATTTCTCCGCTTGAGCCGTCATATGTGTATCCGATACCCATTATATCCGCAAATATATGCTTTGCCGGCATCATAACGGAACCGTTAAGCTTAAATATCGGCATCGTGCTTATGTCAATCGTCGTATTATCGTATACAAGACCGCCAAAATAACTTTTATATATGTTATATTTTTTATTGTATATAAGTACGAAAGGGCTTGTCAAGTCAAGTCTTGCATCATTCTTATTATAAGTATATTTATATCCTAAAGCTTTTGCCACATACTTGGCAGGCACGAGAACTTTTGTCTTCTTCTTTTTTACATATTTAACTTTGATTGGCGCCTGTTTTAACTTAGTTTTTTTTCCGTTTACGGTCGCATTTTTACTGCCGACTTTCATCTTGACGGTAACGCCGTTATCTTTTATTACAATCTTCCCCGTCTTTGAATTATAGGTTGTCTTTGCCTTGCATGCTTTTTTGAACACATCCTTATAAGAAACCATAAGAGTTTTGTTAAGAACAAGACCTTTTGTACCATCCGCTTTAATGGTTTTTCCGTCTAAGTATGATTTAACCTGTTTCCCATTGTATTTGTTTAACTTTCCGTTGTACCTCACCTTCAACGCGGCCTGGGAATGGGTTGTACCGATTACGGCAGAAAATAACAATATAAAAAATAACGCCCCCACAAATACTTTCATTTTTATACTGTTACAGAATTTATTATTTATAGATAATTTCATTATAGCATATCCTTTCACAACATAATCTTTACTTATAAATTAGACAACACAGATGTTAAAAAGGTGTCACATTTTGTACGATTATAGTCTATTATAATACAATATGTTGTTCGATTCAATGCTATATAGTTTATAACAGGGCAATCGCATAAAAACTGTAATTGCTTACGGCTCAGGCTTCTCTGAACCAATTAAAATAGCTTTTAAGCGATTGCCCTATTTTATTCGCTAAGTATTCGCTAAGGGTGCTCCCGCAGCTTGCTGCAGGGTATGACTTGTTTATGAATCACTTCATGCTCTCAAGCATATCCCAGCATCCGAGCAGGTACATTACGCCGAGCGCCCTGTCATACAGACCATATCCCGGACGGCACTTCTCGCCCCATATGTGGCGTCCGTGGTCCGGACGCATATATCCGTTGAAACCGCATTCGTGGTATGCTTTCATGATATCTATTACTCCCACGTCCCCGTCGCAGTCCCTGTGCGACGCCTCGCTAAAATCGCCATTGTCAAAATGCTTTACATTACGAACATGTGCAAACGCTATTCTGTCGCAGTGCTTCCTTATAATGTCCGCCACATTGTTTTTTGGATTAGAGCCTAATGAGCCGGAACAGAGTGTAAGACAGTTATATGGGTCGTCCACAAGTTTACAGAAATAATCGACCGACGCCTCGTCTACAATAAGCCTTGGCAGACCGAATATGTCCCATGGCGGATCGTCCGAGTGTATGGCCATCTTTATGTCGCATTCATGGCATACGGGCATAAGCGCCTCCAGGAAATATTTTAAATTATCCCAAAGCTTTTCCTTTGTGACATCCTTATACATGTCGAACAGTTCCTTTAGCTTTGCCATTCTCTCCGGCTCCCAGCCGGGCATCGTATAGCCCTCGCAGTTTTTAAGTATGTACTGCGCCATCTTTTCCGGATCGTCGACAATCTTATCCTTTTCATAGAACAGAGCCGTTGAACCATCTGAAAGCGGATGAAACAAATCCGTCCTTGTCCAGTCAAATACGGGCATAAAATTATAACATATAACTTTTACCCCAAAATCTTTCAGGTTTCGTATTGTCTGTATATAATTTTCGATATACCTGTCACGCTCCGGGCCCGCCGTCTTAATATCGTCGTGAACATTAACCGATTCAACAACGTCCATATTAAAGCCGTATTCGTCAAGCTGTCGTTTGACAGCCGCTATTTCTTCCTTTTCCCATACCTCTCCCGGCATCTTGTCATGTAAAGCCCATACAATTCCCTCCACGCCGGGTATCTGCTTAATCTGTCCAAGGGTAACGCTGTCGTTTCCCTCGCCGTACCAGCGAAATGTCATCTGCATAGCTGTTTCTGCCTCCTTTAATATCAATTTACGCTCCGCCTGATGTATGCGGTTCGATTATGGATAATTATATCATATCATAAAAGTTATTGTCCATCCCGTATTCAGGGTTAATTATCGATTCTACAAAATCCCCGCCAGACGAACCGACTATCGTAATATCGACTCCAAGCGCATCAACGGCCTCATCAACCGTCATATCATCAAGAAAGACACGCTCTCCCGCACGGAGCATACAGGATGTAATCAAAATGGCATCACCGAAAGAATTATTTTTGCCGTATTCTTTTAACTGCTCCACCAAATCCTGTCCGGTTATAAGCCCGGTGACTGTAATCGTCTCTCCAAAAAAATGATTGTATATCTTCACAACATTAACATGGATGTTATCATACATGTTCGTTACCTTTGCAGCCAGTATGCGGATGGTATCGTAAGCCAGTACCCCGGTGGCAATCGTAACGGTTCTTTTTATATCTTTTTTTCTGTTTCTGTCACTGTCACTACCTGACAGCGTCATTAGCTTATCCTCTGTCTCGTCAATGAGCAGCCGCATCATTCCGACGCCGTTTTCAATCTGTATATATCCGTCGTACGTCTCCTCTTTTGGAAAGTCTCTGCCTGCATTGATATACCATTCGTCGCTTGCGTGTATAAAGTGTAGATTGTACCGGTCATAAAACTCTTTCTGCCTGCTCTCGATAACATCGATGATATCTCCGGATTCCGCGCCGTCAAACAGTTCTAACGGATACAGGCCGTCCCTGTATTTTGTTATTCCGGCCGGAACTATCGATACACTTTTCATAAAAGGCATAAGCTTTGACAAATCATCAATCGTCTTCTCAAGTTCCGCCCCATCGTTGACGCCCTTGCATAGAACAATCTGCCCGTTCATTTCAATATGATTGTCATACAATAATTTGAGATACTTTAACTTATCCCCGGCAAACCGGTTGTTTGTCATAGTACACCTGAGCTGCGGATTGGTAGTATGCACCGATATATTGATGGGTGCAAGTTTCATCTCTATAATCCTTTGTATATCGTCGTCATTCATGTTCGTAAGAGTAATGTAATTGCCCTGGAGAAATGACAGTCTTGAGTCGTCGTCTTTAAAATACAGCGTCTTTCTCATCCCCGGGGGCATCTGGTCAATAAAACAGAATATACATTTGTTACTGCATGACTTATATTCGCTCATAAGACTGTTTTCAAACTCGATTCCCAGTTCCTCGTCGTACTCTTTCTCAATCTCCAAAAGCCATTCTTCCCCGTCTGGTTTTCTGATTAATACGTCTAAATATTCATCATTACAATAATACCTGTAATCAAATACATCGTTTATAACATAATTGTTTATTGCAAGCAGCACATCGCCAGACTCAATTTCAAGCTCGTCCGCTATGGAGCCGGCTGCAACGTCTTTTATTATATGGCCGCTGTTTTTTGTATTCTTCATCTACTCTTTACCCTCCTTAATTACAACATTATAATAAGGCATAACAACGATATGCGCAAGCACCGCACTATCGACTTCTTAATTTTCCTATATAAGAAAAAATGCCGTACGTCGAACCGGTCGTAATGACACAGTGTAACCGACGTACGGCAGGAAACTTCATCTGTTCCAAATTATAGAATCAATTATATTACTTAATCATTTATTTAACTTTAAATTTAACTACGGCGCTGTACTTCCCTAAAGCCCTGTTTCCATCCGGCTTATATGCATATGCCGCAACGCGCGCATAGTACGTCTTCTTTGACTTCAGCTTTTTGAGTGTAACCGAAGTCTTTTTCAATGATACTTTTTTTACTGCCTTTTTAAACTTTTTGTTAGTGGAATACTGAACCTCATATCCGTTTGCTCCCGATACTTTCTTCCACTTAATTGTCGCTTTCTTCTTAGCGCCTTTCGCCTTAGTTATCTTAACCTTACCAGGCGCTTTCACTTCAACTGCCGGCGGCTGTGGCTGTGGATTCTGAACAGGCGGCTGCGGCGTCTGGGCCGGCGGCTGCGGTGTCGAAACAGGCGGCTGCGGCGTCGGAACTACCGGTATATCCTGCTTGAACTGCCAGTAATCAAATTTGAATAATTCATCCAAAACTTCGTTTCCGTTTTCATCCACACTTTTATTCTCGGACCTGAATACTATATAAAGGTCGTGGACGCCGGTTATTTCTTTCTCCATCTTACCTTCTATCGTTTTAAATTCGTCTGCTCCGCCGGTTGCTTTCACATCGGCATACGCAATCAATTCTCCCGAATCAACATCCGTATTGTGCAAATCAAATCCTTCCGCAAACAAATTACTTTCATTAGACTTGTCGCTGTAGATATCCTCGTCACAGTCAATTCTAAATTCTATCGTACCTTCTTTCTCTATGTCCGCACAAGCTGCATTCACACTTACAGACAATGGACTTCTGTCGCCAAAATCAACATTTTTTACTTTAATATAATTACCGTCGTGTATGTTATTGACGATACAGTTGCCATCCTGGGCGTTTTCAATATCGATTCCCCTTTCCCAGGCAATCGTCTCCGCTTCCACTCTCTCGTATGGATTCAGGTTTCTTACCGCGGTAACGCCCTCTTTCGTCTGCTCCATCTGTGATATGGAACCGTCTTCATTATAAGTAAATTCTTCCAGACATACGCTTCTGTGGAACGAAGAAGACTTATCGAGTGGATTGCCGTGATAGAACATATAAGAATGTCCCATGTAGTCTATCACTCCCGGATGAATGGTATAACAGTTGTTTGGTGCAAGGACTACTCCGCCGAATGTCCACGGCCCAGTAGGCGATGTACTTGTAGAATAGGAAATATTCTCTCCTCCGCTCTGTCCGAATGCAGGATATACCATGTAGTACAGGTTGTTTCTCTTATAAAACCAAGGACCCTCCGCATATGAACATGAACGCTCTCCAGAACCCGGACCAAATGATTCAGGAGTCATTTTCTGCTTTACAACGCCGACTGATTTGTCATAGGAAATCATATCGTCGTTAAGCTTTACATATCTGAGCTCCGGATTGCCAAAATATAAATAAGCCTGACCGTCATCATCTATATATACAGTCGGGTCAATGTCATTCCAGTCTCCCTCGTCAATAAGCGGACCGCCTATGGCATCTTCAAAAGGACCGTATGGGGTATCGCTTACGCCTACTCCTATACATATTCCTGACTTTTCTGCTTTTACCGGAACGTATAGGTAGAACTTTCCATCTTTCTCAATACACTGGGACGCCCATGCCCTGTCGTTGGCCCATGAAATATCGTCAAGCGACCATATCTGTCCGTGAGCCGTCCAGTTTACCATATCCTTACTTGAAAAACAGTGCCAGTTAAGCATCGTGTAAAAACCGCCTACCGTCTCGTCCTCATCATGTGTTGTATATAGGTACACTGTGTCGTCATATACCATTGGCGCAGGGTCCGGTGCAAATATATGCTGCACTATCGGATTGTCTGCCGACGCTTTTTTTACCGGCACAAAACTTGCCGCCGTAAATGCCATTACGGCTGATAACGCAAAACATGCCGTCCTTTTAATTATTCGAGTCACAAATATTCCCCCTTGTAGTATTTAATGTATTATTTGATTTTTATCTTTACTTTTGCCGAATAACTGCCATAACCTCCCTTCGAATGTGCGCGGACTCGGAAGTAATATGTCTTCCTGCCCTTAAGCTTCTTTATAGTATATTTGTTCTTTTTAACAGTGCATTTTTTTGCACCTTTCTTAAACTTTTTATCTGTTGAATATACAAGCTGGTACTTGTCAGCATTATTAACTTTCTTCCATGATACCGCCGCCTTGTTTCCTTTTACTTTTACCTTTAGTTTCTTAACCTTTGCCGGCTTTGCTGGGAAAACAGCGTCCGGTTTTTCAGACGGACAGCTTGTAGCGGCAGGAGGCTGCGACGTTACCGGCGTCGGCTGCGGCGACGTTACCGGAGGCTTTGGTTCTTTTTCGAACGACCAGTAATCAAATTTGAACATACCGGTGTCTTCCTCGTGGATATAGGCGTCCTTGTCTCTGCTTAAACCTGTTTCGTTGGCAGGTTTGTCATAGTTTCCCTTAAAAACGAGCTTTACGTCATGTATTCCGGTAATTTTCTTATTGAGTTTTACGGAAAGTTCTTTCCATTCGCCTGAAGTATTCGCTGCGTCTAAAACGGCCTCCAGATTATCATCAATGTATACCTCTATCTTCGCGTCCGCATCATCTTTCGCGTCTTTTATAGAAGCCTTGAAGCTGTATGCGCCCTCGCTGCCGAAATCAACTTCCCTTACCTGTATAAAATCATCATTATGCATATTATACACAAATACGTCGTTATATCCCAGGGCATTCGTCGTCTGGCCGGTCTTAAGACCCTCGGCCCAGCATATAGTTTCCGCTTCAACCCTGTCATATGGGTTGAGCGTTCCGATAGGTTCAACGGAATCCGGCATTCCGACAACATCTATTGTCTTATCATCGTTATATGTAAATTCCGCGACGCATACCGACCTGTGAGCTCCCGCTCCGTCACCGCATCCGCCCGGAAGTTCATTCGTGTGATAAAACAGATACGAACGTCCTTTAAAATCACACACGCCCGGATGGTTCGTAAAACTTCCATTAATACTGCCGTCTTCTTTTACAACTCCTTTTGTCGTTTCCTGCAGCAGACCGCCGTACGTATAATCTCCGAGCGGTTCATCGCAATAAGCGTAATGAAGCGTTTCTCCGCCCTTATGCGCTGCAGTGTTGCCTCCCTGGCCGGCCCACATAAAGTAATATGTACCGTTATGCTTTGTAAACCATGGACCTTCCGTATAGTTTGGAACATTAAATGTCTTAGGCTGCGTCTTTAATGAAACCATATCATCATTTAGCAACGCATATTTCAGAGTCTGACCATAGAACAGATACGCCTGTCCGTCGTCGTCAATATATACCGTCGGGTCTATATCAAACCAATCCCCTTCAATCAACGGTTTTCCAATTGCATCTTCATATGGTCCGTAAGGATTGTCCGCAACAGCGACGCCAATTCCATAGCCCGGCGAATCAGCCTCCTCCGTAGCCCCTTTTCTTAGAATAGGCACATACAGGTAATACTTTCCGTCTCTTTCAACAGCCTGAGCGGCCCACGCCCTGAAGCACCAGGTGTGTCCCCACTCAAATGACGACTGGCCAAATATGGTTCCATGGTCCGTCCAGTTAATCATATCTTTAGTTGAATAGCATTTCCAGTTCTTCATTGTAAAGAACAGATAATCGTCTGTCGGTTTGTTTTTTTCCAAAACATCCTCGTCATGGCTTGTAATAAGATATAATGTATCACCTACTACAAGGGGCGAGGGGTCCGCCGTAAAATACGTCTGGACCACCGGATTGTCGGCGGAAACAGTCTTTGTAGTTACCAATAATACCGGTACCGACATGAGTGCAGCCACCGCAAGGCTGATAATCTTTTTTAACCTCATAATAGTAAATCCCTCCTATCGTTAAGTAACAGCATGCACATATATACCATTTCAAAATGAAATATATATGTGCATGTGTCATTCATTGTCATGTATAACAAAATGAGTTTGTCCTCTTGACTATACGTATATTTAATCACTTAACCTTAACTTTTACTACCGCGCTCTTTTTGCCAAATAACTTCTTGCTGTTGGAATCATACACATACGCTGCAACTCTTGCATAGTACGTCTTGCCTTTTTTGAGCTTCTTAATCGTTACTTTTGTTTTTTTGACCGTTGCAATCTTTACGGCTTTTTTGAGAGATTTGTTTGTTGAGTAGTATACCCGATATCCTCTTGCACCCGATACCTTTTTCCATTTGAGCGTCATGGAACGCTTTCCTGCCTTTGCCAAAGTCACCTTGACCTTTGCAGGCGCCTTAACCTCTGCTTTGGCAGGCGGCGCAGACGGAACCGGAGGCTGCGGTACTGATACTACCGGAGGCTGCGGGGCAGGCGCGGACGGCGTAGGGTTAGGCGGCGCCGGTGTAGGAGGTATCTCGTACTGTGTGAACTGCCAGTAATCGAACTTAAACAGACTTTCGTTCTCCTCCTCTCCCGTAAATACCATATATACATCATGTAAGCCATTTACAACAGACTTATCGACTTCTATCGTGTTTGTCACCCACGTATCGGCGTCTCCACCGCCTTTTACGTCGTATTCGGCCACGGGATCGCCGTCTATTGAATCAAGGTACACCTCAATCTTTCCGGCAACAGCCCCCGCCTCCACATCGGCCGCGGTACATGCGCTGAATTTGACGGCGCCGTGCTGCCCGAAATCAACATTTCTTATGAATATATAATCATCATTGCTTATATCGCAGAGATTTACCCCTCCGGTAGAATTAGAGCAGGGCTCTTTTTCTATACCATATTTTCCGAGCGGGTCGCTGCCTGCGGCTTTGAGCGAGTTACTGTATTCAATCGTCTCTGCTTCAACCCTTTTATAAGGATTAAGGGAGCCAACCGGCTCTACGCCCTCCGACGTGAACGGAATCGTATCGATTGTGCCGTCCTCATTATAGAATATCTCGTCGACTGCAACCGAACGGTGATATCCGTTTCCATCAAACAGTTTGCCAGTATGGTAAAACAGATAGGAATGTCCCTTATATTCCACAACTCCCGGATGGTTTGTAAAGCTTCCCGAACCCTTTCCGTCAACATTATCATCCATAATCATACCCTTGTATTCCCAAGGTCCAAGAGGGCTGTCCGCCATAGAGTAGTCAATTCTCTCAGGTATGCCGTTCGCCGCATATACAAGGTAGTAATGGCCGTCATGCTTATAGAACCATGGACCCTCCTCATATAACGTCGGCCTTCTGAGTTTTCCGTTATCCATTCTCGTGCCAACACCGAACTGCGCCTGCACGTTCTTGCATTCTTCGCTTTCCAAATCTTTATAATCATTTGTTTCTAGTTCCCATTTAATTATACCTTTATCGCTGCCCGGATATTCCTTATCATAGCTTATCATGTCCTCATTCAGCGCAACGCAGTATAAGTCCGGATTACCCCAGTACATATATGCCTGTCCGTCGTCGTCCACCCAGACGGTAGGGTCGATATAATTAGGCGCAGGGCCGATAAGCGGCTCGTTTAACGGGTCGGTAAACGGTCCCGTAGGCGAATCCCCCACTGCAACGCCTATAGCGGTCTGTCCGTTCTTCGCGTTAATTGGAACGTAAAAATAAAATTTACCGTCACGTTCCACTACCTGGCCGGCCCATGACGAATTTTCCTTCGCCCATTCAAAATCATGGTAGCTTAGTACTGTTCCGTGGTCTGTCCAGTTTACCATGTCGTCCGTCGAATAACACTTCCAGTCGTTCATTGTGTAGAAGCCGTTCAGCGTCTCATCCTCGTCATGGGACGTATAGACATACAGTCTTCCGTCAGAACATGCCATCGGCGCCGGGTCGGCGGTATACACGTCCTGCACTATAGGATTGATTGCCTCCGCTTTTTTTACGGATGCCGGCATTACAGTTATGCAAAGAGCTGCAGCAAGTACAACAGCCGCCGGCTTTTTAATAAAATCCCATTTTCTTCTCATTGCAATTCCCCCTGAAATATTTTTAGCATCTAAAACTAGTATAGTACTGTATTTCTTTTATATTTTACTACAAATCGCCTGTTAATGCAAATCATCTGACAGTTATAAAAGCGTCTGAGAAACTGTCGATTTCATTCTTACTGTCCGTGACTGTAAGCCTGTAAGTTCCCGGAACATTCGGAACATTCATGCCGTCTTTATCTGCAGTCGTATAGCTTTGTGCAGGGTCGTTTTTATCAAACGCAGACACGCCCGTATCTGCAAGCCAGACGATCTTACCCGCATCGTATATAGGGTCGTCAAAGTACACGTATTCACCGGGACTAACAGTAACATCCTCTGGCAAAAGCTTATTTGCCCTGTTGACTGACGTTGTAAACAATACTGTCTGTGCACTTCCGCCATTTTTCGGAGTCATTGTCAGCGTCCATCTTCCCTCCGTGTCAATCACATAGCCGTCCTCTATACTGTTATTGTTGAGTTTGAATGAGTAACCTGCTTCATCAAGCTGTAATGTAAACGGCTTCTTCTTTGATACCGAATAGTCAGCTCCCTCTTTTACGTTAGCGGCGCTGTTATCCTCGCCTACATAAAGAGTAAATGTCGACTTATCCGATACTGTTCCGTCAGCGTATACAATGTAGAGCTTATACTCTCCCGCTTCTGCCGGAACCGGCATCTCTTTTGCATTACCGGCTGCCTTAACCATCGTGCCGCCCTCTGCGAATGAACGAGTTCCCTCCGGTGCAAGCCATACGGTATCGGAAGCGTTAAGAAGTCCCCTTCTCTTAAGCATGTCTCCTGATGTAAGCCTTACGTTCGCAGCAAGCTCATAATCGGTGTCAGGCATTACGTCCTTTCCGACCATATGGACGTACGCATCCTCAAGTCCCGAGTAGAGAACCGTCTCATACCCTTTCTGCGGCCATATATAATCGGCGTTAACATATTGATCGAGCGTACAGTTAGGCGCGGTACATTCCGAGCGGTCTGTGTTGGAAAATCCGTTTGTGACAATCATGTCATGCTTTCTTCGCCAGTCGTTCAGCTCATATACGTTACGAATTGTATTTGTTATGACATTGCTGTCAAACTTGATGTAGGCGCTTCCCTCGTCAGGATGGAATCCGTTGACCATTCTGCTTCCGTCGGCCTTCTGCGGTTCACGTTTTGCGTTAATATAATTAAAGCTCATCTCAGAGAATTCCGTCCAGTCGTCATTCCCCTGCTGTCCGAGCGTATATATGCCTCCTGCGTCCTGCAGAAGGGAACAAATCTCCTCAACCCTGTTGTAGTTGACATGATTATTTCTGGATGTTGTTGTCGGATAACCCGGAAGCTGCGAATCGCTTCCGTTATAACCGTCAAAGTTACACCAGCCCCATCCTATACTCATTCCGCTGTATGAGCATTTATATACGAAGTTGTGGAGAACCTGCAGATTATACGTGTAAAACGTCGTTATCGGCGAATGTCCCGAGAAGAAATAACAGTTCTCAAGCAAATAGTTATTGCTGAGAGTAATGTTCTTTGGCACCGACTCTGTTCCGTCAAGGAATTTTTCCCTGTCAGGACCCGCATTCCCTGCTTTTACATTGTGCTCCGGACCGTCATTCTCATATACGTGCGTCGGATGTCCCACAACTATTCCGGCTCCACTTGTCTTCCCTATATAATTACCGGTGACATCTATGTTGTCGACATCATTTTCAATATGGATGCCCAGATTACCGGTGTGTCTTATCTCTCCGTTAATAAATCTTACGTTACGCGCGCTCGTTACGTGTACGGCTGCCGCGGGCACGTCGTACGAACGGTAAATATCGTCATGCTGGTTCTCGCTCGCAAACGCTTTCAGGACAATCGAGCCCTGTACCGAGGCATATCCATGCGAGCCCTCAAGCTCGTAAAGATTCCAGTCCGAGTACGCAAATGTAATTCCGTCAAATACTATATTCTGTACATAACTTTCAAGAGGGTTATTACCCGTCATGTCAACAATCGTGTCAAGTTCAGGCACTACAACCTCGGACGCGTTAATATCCTCGCCCTCCTGCGGTATGTAGTAGAGCATTCCACCCGCCTGGTCGAAGTAAAACTGACCCGGTTTCTCAAGCCATTCAAAAACATTTGTTACCGTATTCTCTGTCGTAGGGCTGTATGCCGTGCCCCATCCAAGGTTCTGCGCAACGGCCCCGTACGGCATCTGCAAATCCGCCCTTATCTTACCGTCATCCGTTGAAGCAAGCTGTTCCACACAGACCACCTGTCTCGCCCATCTCGACGAAGAATCAAGCTCTATATTCTGCTGATTTCTGGTGTCCGCAGGAATACTGTCTTTCGGGAAAAGGGTTCCCTCGAACAATCCCGAAGACCTTGAAGCCCATGCCCAGTCAGCCTCACCCTTAGTCACAGACACGCTTCCGGCCCCGCCTGACGGCGTAATCTTCTTTGAAGTCATCTCGGCGCGCTCGCCGTTGACATACAGCGCCCGGAGCTTCTTGTCCCTTGAAAGCGGAATCTTATATGCGGTTACGCCTCCTGCAAGCCAGTCGACGTCGTCCGCCACAGTCCAGGTTCCCTCAATTTTCTTTCCGCCGCTTATTACAGGATGCGCGCCTTTTGCCGCCCTGTAATATATAGTTGAAGAATCGTTACCAGAATCCTCCGATGTAAACTTGATAGTCTCCTCCACCGGATAGAAACCGTCCGCAAGCTCTACTACTATATCCTTCGTCTTTCCAAGCTTTTTGACTTCATCCTTAGCTCTTGCAAGCGAACGGAACGGACTTGCCGCAGTACCGCTTCCCGCGTCATTTCCGTTCGGTGAAACATATATATCCGCCACGGACGCCGTCACAACCGGAGTCGGCGCAGGAGGCTGCTGGGTATTGACCGGACCCGGCGTCTGCCAGATAACTGGCGGGGTCGGCGTAACAGCCGGAACAATCTTTTTCTTGACAACCTTTACGTTAACCTTTCCAAGCTTCCTTGTCTTGGTTTTTTTACCCGACTTATACTTCTCTTTCACGGTAATGACTGCCTTTCCTGTTTTTTTGCCTTTTACAACGCCTTTTTTTGACACTGTCGCAATCTTCTTTTTGTTTGTTTTAAAGGTGTATGTGTTCTTCTTTTTCTTATTCTTTATCGTAATCTTTTTTGACTTTCCCTTAACCACTTCAAGCTTTTTGGTTTTAAGGGACGCTTTCTTTGCGGCGTCCGCATATTGCGCGCCTGAAACCGCAGTGAATGTCATTGCCATGACCATTACGGAACTGACAATCGTTTTAAATAGTTTTTTCTTCACGGTATCACCCCATTAAAATATTTTAATTTTGATATTTATATCATTAGATTATTATAAGGTTTTTTCAGTGTCATTTCTATGACTTTTTGCGTATTAATAGTGATTAATTATTATCAATCTAACACAGCACGTTTCGACATTATACGCATATAATTATATTAATATATCGAAAAATG
>JAAVXK010000001.1 GCA_022790615.1 Lachnospiraceae bacterium | reverse complement strand
CGTGGCATTAGTTTTTTTGAAATCCGATATTTTAGTATTTATTGCTTCAATATTATCACTTACATATAACCCTAAATTATCTTTATGCGTGTAATTTATAGCCATAATATGTCCTCCAATTCTTAATTATAAAGCACAGGCGCCCATGTTTTACACATAGACGCCCAAATAAAACATATTCACTTTTAAATTATATCAAGTATGTATCTGTTTTACAATAGCCCTGTCACTCGAAATCAGATTCCATCTTTATATCAAATATAGTCTCCTCTATAACTTTTACGCACTCATCCGTATTCTTTTTTATCTCCTTTCCCCAAAATCTAATCACCGTCCAGCCCAAAAACAACAACTCTTTATTCACTTCTTCATCACGCTCACGGTTTCTTGATATTTTTGGGACCCAGTATTCTGCATTATTTCCCGCTTCCAGTCTAGGTTTCAGTACCTCCCAGTCTTTTCCATGAAAAAATTCGCTATCACAAAATACTGCAATTTTGTATTTTGTAATGGCAATATCTGGTTTTCCCGGCAACTTATTATAATTTTTTCTATACCGAATACCTTTATTCCACAATGCTTTGCATAGGCATACCTCAATAGATGTATTTTTCCCTTTTATATTTACCATATTCTTATGCCTTTGCTCTTTGGTCAAATTATCCATACTTACCACTCTTGCTATTACTTTATTTAATTATATAATTTTTTTATAAAATTTCCCTTATATCTTTCAATTCTGTCCGGCTATCCAAAACATAATTATCTCTTTGAAGTCTTGCTGTTTTTGATCCTTCATAAATCATTTCAACAGTTTCACCTTTACAAACAGCACTTAAATTAGCATAATTACATTTCATATTTTTAGGAGCGAAATGTTTTTTTCTCCAAAATTCATCATGTGATATTCCACCAAGAATTTCTGCCTCAATGCTACGTCCTCCCTTTGAGCATCTAAATTCTTCGACATTTTTATAATTCATATCCATACAATCAATTTCTGGTTCAATTGTCACTCTTACGAGCACATAAGCATCTACTCTAACCGGCATACCATCATTATTTCTATATGCATAACTACCATCAGGATCATATCTTTTAGTTTCAATCAGCAAAAAACGCGAATTACCTTTGACGGATTTTACATTTATATATTTTCCATTAACAATAAGATCTGTAATATCCCATTGTCCAAGAGGTGTAACAGAAAAATCTATATTGCTTTCAATATTTGCATTGGGAATGTTCTTCATAATATAATTTCTAAGAGCTATCTCACCCAGTTTTCCTCTTAAATCATCTCTGAATATTTCCCAATCGTCTCTATCCATTATCATGCTTCTGTTGTGTTTTCCTCTCATCTGCCGTGCAAACTGATAGCATTCCCATACTTCATTTTTTGTAAATGTCATAATATATCTGCCTCCACAAAAAGGTATCCGCCACTACAGATACCTCTCAATTATGTATCGCTTTCCTCATGTATATATTATCATTGAAACAAACATTTTACAATTTATATGCTTTTCTTTCTCTTTATAATCTTATTTGAGCCACTTCATCACACTTACGCAATCCATATTTCATTTGCTTTTGTTATGATCAATCGACCATCTTCACACTTCACCTCAATCTGCTCTCCAATATCAAATCCCAGCTCTGAAAGCCATTTCCCTTTCAGAACAATGCTTGGTGTTCGTTTGTACTGATAGCCTCTTGCCTCGTAAACTTTCATTTCTCTATATTTTTTATATGCCATATTCTTCTTCTCCTTTTGCTATTTTTTAGACTTCTGCCATAAGATTAAACTTACGCTGAATTATTGCTTCTTTTGCCAATTTATACATTTTGTGAGATACCCCCTTGAACAAGGGAAACGACAACGGGGAATAATTTCCTCGTCTAAGCACAGTTTTAGAATGTAAATTATAGCGATATGTAGTAGCACAAATGCCCAGTTTATGCGGGTTTTAGGCACTAGGGGGATATCCAACTTTAGAGTCTTAACACCTGAAACTGCAAGAATATGCATAAGCCCGTTTATCTTATAGAGCTCCTTATCTTCCTCAGACAGAAGCTTTTTTCTGCCAAGCATCATTGCAGAAATTACGCCCGCCTCGTTTTCCGGAAGATATCTCTCAAAAATACCCGTACAGTAATCTCCTATTCTCCTCAAATACTCCCCATAGCTTATACTGCCGTCAAGAATATCGCATCTGTCTGCAAACACCTTATATGCATATCCCTTTGAAAGATAATAAGCGTAGGCGTTAAACTGGCCGGGATTGCCGGATTTTTCAAAAACCCCGGCCGTTCCCCGCACCTCGATAGTATTTCCTATTTTTAAATCATTGTCCATAACAGACGTATCAGAACTGTCCGTTTCTAATGTGCCGCCGGACTCATTTTTCTGTCTATATTGATTTTTCCGTTCATATTGATTTTTTTGTGATAAAGAATTATTATTTCTGATAAACTGACTATCTGAACTGACATATAATAAAAGCTTTTTATCCGTCTCTATACGAGTGCCCTTTCGAACATTAACATCTCTAATCGTGACGGTATATGTATTGTCGGACTTATCAACAGACGCCACCGTGCCCGTGGCATGGAACGAGGTCTCGACCGATATAGATTCATCCGACGTCCCTACAAACAATCTATATAAAATTATTACGGCCGCCATAGTTAGAAACACGACGGCCAATGGTCTTTTCGTTACAATCACTCCTTTACTATCTCAAGATTCCTCTCAAGCGGAACATCAAAAACAATCTGTGAATCGCCATAATATCTTATAACATCCCCGTCAATGGAGAACTGTACTTTATTAATTTCAGGCAGCTCTACAAGAGAATTCACAACGGAATATAACGCGGCCTCTCTCGATATGCCCGGCAGTGCGGTAAGAAAATCTATACTGAGGTCAATATAGCATATCTGTTCCCTGACTGTAATCTGGTTAATAATCGTTTTATTCGGAAGCGTCGCCTGTACGTTCTGATTAACGTTGTCAATATCCTGCGGGCCATTTATGAGCTGCTGGACGACAAGCTGTTCCAATGAAATCGTGCCGTCAAACGTTACGTTAACCGGAAGTTTTACAAGCTTCCTGCCCGAATTATTAGCAAAATAAAGCGAAACGCTTATCGTCTGCTTGTATGCAGTTTCCCCCCTCATATTGTCAACAAATGTCTCATCAGACATATAACCAAAATCCTCGCCGGCAGAATTCTTAATCGGCTCGCTCTCAACTTCAAACTTCACGCCGTTTACTCCGTCAATCTGGCAAAGCGTCTTCACAATTGCCGCCCGGCACAATATCTCTTTTATGTCCGGAAGATTGTTGTAATCCATACTGAAATTAACGGTAACATAGCCCTCCTGTGTTATATCGCTGTACCCTATTACACGCATAATATCAAACCCGGGCGTAAGGACGTCCTTGCTGACCGGCTGTGAGGCGAGCGCGTCCAGAAATTCACCTACAAGGCTGTACGCCTCCTTTGAATACGCGTTATAGCCTTCCGGAACAAGCTGATTACCTGCTTTATTAATGTAGTAAAGCTGATATTCATATTCAGTTTCCGAATCCGTGCAGCCGGATAACTGTAACATGAACAACATACATAGCATACATAACAGAAATGGTATACATAGTTTGTTTCTCATTCGCACGGCCCTCCTACTTTTGGAAATAGAGCGGGATTCTGACGGTGAACACCGCTCCCTGCCCCTCTTTGCTGTATACCTTTATCGCCCCACGGTGAAGCAGAATCGCGTTTCTCGTAATCGCAAGACCAAGACCCGTACCTCCGGTATCTCTCGATCTTGCCTTATCAATCCTGTAAAATCTCTCAAATATCCTGCTTTGGAGTTCCTCGGGTATACCAACGCCCGAGTCCGCGACCTTCAGGTAAAAATACTTGTAGTCGGCATTGAGCGTTACCCTTACCCATCCGTCGTCGTAGTTATACTTAATGGCATTCTCAATAAGGTTGTTAAACGCCATACCAAGCTTGACCTCGTCAATCTCGGCCGTAATGGGCCTGAAAGTCTCGTATACAAGTTCAATATTACGCTCCACGGCAATCGGCCGCAGCGTTTTTAAAAGCCCTTCAATGAATTCATTAATATTGACGGTCGTCACAATACTGGTGGAGGACGCCCCCTCGCTCTTAACAATAGTAAGCAGGTCGTTGATAATGTTATTCATCCTCTCAAGCTCACTGTCAATATCCTGCATAAACTCCCGATAAAGTTCAACCGGCAGTTCCTCCTGCCCCACAAGGGAATCAGCAAGCACTTTCATCGATGTGATAGGAGTCTTAAGCTCATGCGATACGTTCGATACAAACTCCTGCCTTGACTCGTCAATCGTCTGCAGTTCGGCAATCATATCCCTGTACGACGCCGCTATATCTTCAAACTCCTTGTAACCGCTGAAATTGACCTGCGAATCTATTTCGCCGCCCGCCGTAATTTTTTTGATTGTGGACGATAGGGAACTTACCGGCTTAATTACCGCCTTGACAATAAGAACCGCAAAAACAATCAGTATAACCGTAAACACGGTGACAAACGTCACATTCTGCTGAAGTCTTGTCCTGTACAGCGTATATATGTTCTCAATCGAAAAGCTCATAAATATAACGCCGATTGTCTCTTTTTTTTCGGAATCCTTAATCGGTACCGTAATCTCGACATACTCGCTTTCATTGTTAATATACTTGCTGTTTGCGCCGCTGAATGTGTTAATTATATCCTGCGATATAATGATTTTTCCGTCCTCAAATCCATATGTATCTTTTACGACAGTCAATCTTCTGTCGATAATAAGTATTCGTCCCCTGTATACGTCTGCAACCTGATTAAGCTCCGTATTAAGCTCGGTAACGTTTTCACTTGTAAAAAAACCGGAATTAACGACAAGATTGGATATTATCGCGGCATGAGACTGTAGTTCCGATATCCGCTGCGAAATTGCGGACGACAAAAAAAGCCTGGATGATATGAATGAATATACAGATACAGGCATAACGCCGAACAATATTAAAACAATAAAAAGCAGGACTCCGAGGCTCCTGACTCTCTTTAACTTCTCATTTAGCTTTGAAATAATAGCCAACACCCCATTTTGTATGTAAATACTCCGGATTGCTTGGTTCTCTCTCTATTTTCTCGCGAAGACGCCTTACATGGACGTCAACCGTCCTCACGTCACCAAGGTAATCATATCCCCATACTATATTGAGAAGGTTATCCCGGCTATATACTTTTCCCGGATTATTCATAAGAAGCTCAAGCAAATCAAATTCTTTCGCCGTAAGATTTTCTTCCACGTCGTTTACAAACACACGCCTTCCTTCACAGTCGATTTTCAGATTGCCAAATTCGGCTGTCCTGGTTGCGCCAACGGTGGTTTCCTGTCTTTTATTTCTTCTCATTATGGCTTTAATTCTCGCCTTAACCTCTAATATGTTGAACGGTTTTGTAATATAATCATCCGCACCGTATTCAAGCCCAAGTATTTTATCCATGTCATTATCCTTCGCTGTGAGCATAATAATCGGTACGTCAGAAAATTCCCTTACGCTCTGGCACACTTCAAATCCCGAAAACTTAGGTATCATCACGTCAAGAAGCACAACGTCGTAATCATGTTCCTTAATTGCGGCAAGCGCCTCCTCGCCGTCATAGGCGCAGTCGACCTCCATGCCCTCCTGTTCGAGGCTGAACCTTATTCCCTTAACAATTAGTTTTTCATCATCAACAACCAGAACCCTTTTTGCCATACGAAACGACCTTTCCATTACATTTACACAGTAATACTATCCGATATCTTTGAAAATACGCCTTCCTTTATCCCCGGAATATTCATAAGTTCATCTGTACTATTAAATCTGCCGTTACTTTCCCTGTAAGCTATTATATCGGCGGCTTTCGACTCCCCGATTCCCGGCAGCGCCATTAATTCCTCCTTCGAGGCAGTATTTATATTTATGAGACCGCTGCCCGCGGCTTTTGTATCTTTGCCGCCGCTGCCGTTCATGCCGCTATCCGGCCCGTTACCGTAAGCCGACTTTGCCTGCTTCCTTGTATAGACGACAATCTTCTGACCGTCGGATAGATTCTCAGCAAGATTCAGGTAATCCGACGCGGCGTTTTTCTTAAATCCGCCCGCGGCGTCAACGGCGTCGCCAACTCTCGCGGTGGCTTTCAGTTCATATACTCCGGGCGCTGCAACCGCGCCGCACACATGAACGGTCACAACCGGCTCTCTAACAGGCTCCGCGTTATCAGTCCCGGCTTCCCCGGCATTCTGTATTCCCGAACCGCCTTTCACAGCAACGGATAATCCTTCCTGTTCTTCACCGCCCTGCCAAGGCTCTATACTGCCGTCCGGTATACCTCCGTCGTCACAAACAACGCTCACTTGTTTGACGCTTCCCGCCGGCGAATCAGACCCGTCTTTCCACAATTGTCCCGACAGCGTCCATATGATACCTGCCGCGCATAAAAATATAAGCACGGATACAACACTGACAGCCCTTTTCTTTTCCTCAAAACTATACTTCATATATATGTCCTCCCATGACGCAGTCATTCAGGACACGAAACACAATAACATTTTAACTAATAAGGAATTTTTTTTCAATACCCTGCCGCCAAAAAAATTATGATTTCTGCCACTTAAATACTATAATTCCGGCAATGATTATGGCAAGCCCGGCCGCCTTCCTCAGCTCAAATTCCACCTTCTGCGTACCAAACAGCCCGAACAGCTCTATTACATAGGCCACGACAAGCTGCATCGTAACGATAAAAATAACGGCCTTTGCCGGTCCGAGCTTACTCATCGACTGAATTACCGTAGAAGTGATGAACGCACCAGCCACTCCTCCTGCAAGCATATAGACGGGCCTCACATGCGCAATATCCGCAAATGATCCCTCCCTTCCGGTAACAAACCAGGCTATAAGGCACACAATCAATGCAGAAAACTGGACAAAAGAAGCAGACACCCATATGGATGTCTGCCTTGTAACCTCAGAATTAAGCACCCCCTGAACACTCATCAGGGTTCCTGAAATAAGCGCCGTGATTATTCCCCAAAACATAGTGCATCCTCCAATAAATATATTGATGGTATAATCCATCATTATCAATATGCACTAAATTTTGTACAATTATTCACTGACGATATTCCATTCCATGCCGTCAGCCCATCAGGCTCAGTTCAAAATAATCTTCTATAATCCTTCCGTCGGCTGAAACATTTTTACCAAATCCGACATTCGGATTCCACCTGTCGCGCAGCCAGTCCGTGCACAGGGAAAACCAGCTGTCAAATCCAATATACCTTGTTGTCGATTCGCCAAGGGTACGGTTATTGTTATTCAAAAAACCATGGTCTCCGGGCTCAAAGCAGTGCAGCTCAAACGGCACGTTATTATCAGAAAGCGCCCTTGCCATATTCAGCGACTGGTTGCAGCATACAAACGTATCTCCGAAACTTGTAACAAGAAACGCGGGCGGCGTTGCCCCGTCAACAAGCTCGTCACACCTGAGGACATTATTTTTACTGATTCCCCCGCCATAACCCTCGATATCAACGCCGATGCACGGATATATAAGAACCATGGCATCGGGTCTTATATGCGTGCCATTCACTCCGAGGCCTGCCTGTATCTCCCTGTCCTTATACAGCACTCCGGCGGACGCGGCGACATGTCCTCCGGCGGAGAATCCCGCAACCGCAATATTATTTTCAATCACATGAAACTTACCGGCATTATCACGCACATATGCAAGAGCCTCAAATATGGCTAACTGCGGAGCCGGATATACCGCGTCCTGACATATCGGATAATAACAAACAAACGCATTATAGCCCTTTGCAAAAAATGCCGCGGCAACAGGCTCGCCCTCGTGCGGCGTAAGATACTTATATCCTCCGCCCGGACATATTATTATCGCCGGATGCATCTCACCGTTGTCATTCTCATGAATAAAGCCGGTTAAACGTCCATTTACAACACTTTGTAATATATAGTCTATTTTTTTCATAATACATCTCTCTCCAAAATTATAGGAAATTTTGACCCGCGCGCGTCTACGCTCCGCTTCGGTCAGCGCTAAACGAACATCCACCGGATGTTCAGCGCCGCCAATTATAAGCTTGCTTGCGTCCATGGTCTTCACTTCGCAAGAATAAATTTCTAATCAAGTATTTTATCAAGTATTTCCGCCATTCTGTCTATTTCAGTCTCCGTGATAACGAGCGGCGGCAGAAATCTTATCACATTGCCTCCCGCCGATATAATTATGAGACCGTTTTCATGCGCCTTCTTAATTACCGGGCCGGGAGCCGACGACAGTTCGATTCCCTGCATCAGACCCATTCCCCTGTGCGCGGTAATACATGCATGCCTTGCCATAAGCCACTCAAGTTTGTCATACATATATTTTCCGGCTTTACGCACATTTTCAAGTATATTTTCCTCATCAAACACCTTTAGGACAGCGTTCACAGCCGCAGTCACAAACGGATTTCCTCCGTAGGTAGTTCCGTGGTCTCCCGGAACAAGGGCGGCTACGTGCTCCCTGCACGCAAACGCGCCTACCGGAACGCCGTTTCCGATTCCTTTCGCCATCGTAACTATATCCGGCATGACGCCGTAATGCTGGTAGGCAAACATCTTTCCGGTTCTTCCAAACCCGCATTGTACCTCGTCAAGAATCATTATGACGTCATTATCATCACAAAGCTTCCTGACGCCTTTCATAAATGCATCATCTGCCGTATATATTCCGCCTTCACCCTGAAGCGTCTCAAATATGACGGCGCACGTCTTTTCATTTACATACTTTTCAACGCCTGCAAGGTCATTGTAGGCGGCAAAATGAACCTCGCCGATAAGCGGCCCGAACGGTTCCCTGTACGACTTGTTACCCGTTACGGCAACCGCTCCCATCGTACGGCCGTGGAACGAATGTTCAATGGCTATAATCTCCGTTCTGTCCCTGTTTCCTTTTGCATAGTGGTATTTTCTCGCCATCTTGATAGCGCCCTCGTTTGCCTCGGCGCCGCTGTTCGTAAAAAATACCCTGTCCATTCCGGACGCATCGCATAACCCTTTTGCCGCGCCTACAAGCGGCTCCGTGTAAAACAGATTGGATATATGCGTAAGTTTGTCTATCTGTTCATGAAGCGCCGACGTATAGGTACTGTTGCCGTAACCGAGGCATGACACCGCGATTCCTCCAAAGAAGTCAAGATATTTCTTACCCTCTTTATCATACAGCCAGACTCCCTCGCCCCTGTCAAACACAATGGGAAAACGGTTATACGCATGTAGAAGGTACTTCTCACCCTCATTTATAATATCATTCATCTCGCTCATTGTCTCGTCTCCTTTATATTGTAACTCCTGCCCGTTTTGGGGGGAATAGGAAAGTGATTATTTTGTAAGGACTCCTTTTTCGTGCTCATAATAGGAATTCTCGTCCCTCACGATCGCCGTTCCGATACCTTTTTTCGTAAAAAACTCAAGAAGAAGGCAGTGTTCTCTCCTGCCGTCAAGAATGTATACCCTTCGTACACCGTTCTCAACCGCCTCAATGCAGTTCTTGATTTTAGGAAGCATTCCGCCGCCAATATATCCATCCTCTATCATCTTATAAGCTTCGGCAAGCGTCAGTGACGATATGAGCGTGCTCTTATCGGACGGGTCTGTGCATACGCCCTCTATGTCAGTCATAAATGCAAGCTTCTCCGCGCCAAGGGATTCCGCAATCGCACACGCAGCGTCGTCGGCGTTAATATTGTATGTGTTGAATGCATCATCAAGCCCTATCGGCGCAATAACAGGTATAAAATCATTGTCGAGAAGCGTCTGTATGAGTGATGGATTGACTTCCTTTACATTGCCGACAAAACCTATGTCCTTGCCGTTTACCGTCTTTTTGTCCACTTTGAGAGTCGCCCCGTCCTTGCCGCTTATTCCCACAGCCTTGACGCCAAGCTGCTCAATCATTGCGACAAGATGCTTATTCACCCTTCCAAGCACCATCTCGGCAATCTGCATCGTATCCTCGTCCGTAACGCGGAGTCCCTCGACGAACTCGGATTCTTTTCCCGACATGGCAACCCATTTGCTTATCTCCTTCCCTCCGCCGTGTACGATTACCGGATGCATACCTACAAGCTTTAAGAGCGCGACGTCCTTCATCATGCTCTCCTCAAGATTTTTATCGATCATTGCGCTCCCGCCATATTTTACTACTACTATTTTATTATTAAAATCTCTTATGTACGGAAGGGCCTCGACGAGAACCTCGGCCTTTAAAAACATCTCATTCATCGACTCGTCCGACATATTTATATCTAATAATTTTGTATTGTTCTGCATTGCACTATCTCCTAAATCAAAATTGTATTGCATGTATAAAGTCTAATCGCTGCATGAAATCAGCGCAAATATACATTATTTACGACCGGTAATCGCCGTTAATCTTCACATAGTCATACGTAAGGTCGCACCCCCACGCTACGGCCTCGCATTCTCCCAGCTTCATGTCGCACACAACGGTTACGCTGCTCTCAGAAAGAATTCCGGTTGCAAGCTCCTCGCTGTAGTCCGCCGCCTTACCGTTCTCCACTAATTGCAGCGTTCCTGCAGCGCTTGTTATCGTAATGTCAACCTTTTCCGGGTCAAACTCGACTCCGGAATATCCGAGCGCACAAAGAATTCTTCCCCAGTTAGCGTCGCTTCCATACACGGCTGTCTTTACAAGGTTTGACGTGATAACCGATTTTGCAAGTATTACGGCATCCTCTTTCGTACCGGCGCCCGTAACCTTAGTCTCAAACAGCTTTGTTGCGCCCTCGCCGTCAGCCGCCATCTTCTTTGCAAGCGTCACCGCAACATACGTTAGCGCTTCCATAAAGTCTTCACATTCCTTCGTGCCTTCCATTATCTCGTCATTTTCCGCTTCACCGTTTGCAAGTACGAGAAATGTATCGTTCGTCGACGTATCCCTGTCGACCGATATCATGTTGAACGATTCGGCAACAACTGCTGTCGTTATCTTTTTCAGAAGTCCTGCGCCTATAACCGCATCTGTCGTAACAACGCTAAGCATTGTCGCCATGTCAGGATGTATCATGCCGGAGCCTTTTGCCATTCCTCCGACTGTTACTTTCTTTCCGCTAATTTCTAATGTAACGGCGGCCTCTTTACATACCGTATCGGTAGTCATAATGGCCGAAGCCGCAGCCGCAGCCGCCTCACGGGAATCCGAAAGACCTTTTGCCAACTGCTGAATCCCTGCCTCGACAGCATCCATATTCATCTGCATTCCAATTACGCCGGTGGACGCGGTGCAGACCTGTTTTGTACCGACCCCAAGCGCTTTCGCAGTTTTTTCAGCCATCCGCTCATTTATTTTCCTGCCCTCGCCGCCTGTGCACGCATTGGCAATTCCACTATTCAGGACAACGGCATGCACAGCCTCTTCCTGCCTTACTATATCAATGTCCCAGAGAACCGGGGCCGCCTTTACAACATTTTTCGTAAACGTACCGGCGCACACCGCAGGGCTCTTTGTATACACAAGCGCCATATCTTTGCGGTTTTTATATTTTATCCCTGCCTCTGCGCCAGACGCCATAAAACCCTTCGCGGCGTTAACACCTCCGTCGATTACCTGCATCGTATCATCTCCCTTAGAAATATATGAATGTCTTTTTCATTATCGTTTATGCGTTTTGCATTCCGCAAAACGGCCAAATTCCTTATACAATAGTGCGTAGTATTGTATACCGCCCGGTTCAGCGCTTTCAACTGTCGGTATATCATGCAGGCATTACGGAAACATCGGCGCAAAATTAAGTCCGGTATTCTCGTTAAGACCAAACAGTATGTTCATATTCTGCACAGCCTGCCCCGCGGCGCCTTTCACCACATTGTCAATCGCGCCCATCATTACCGCCCGGTTCGTGCGCCCGTCGATTACGACATTCACATCGGCAAAATTACTTCCCTCTACCCATCTGGTCTCAGGGCATATTCCTTTTTCAAGCACCCGTACAAAGAACTCTCCGTCATAATATTTGTGATATAGTTCCCTTGCCTCGTCCTCCGTTATCTTTTTATTTAAAGATGCGTATGCGGTGACAAGTATTCCTCTGTTCATCGGCACAAGATGCGGTGTAAAGCTTATAAGCACGTCTTCGCCCGCCGCATATGAGAGCTGTTCCTCTATCTCGGGCGTATGCCTGTGCTTTGCTACGCCGTAAGCCTTTATGCTCTCATTCACCTCGCAGTACAGGTTATTCACCTTTGCGCCGCGCCCCGCGCCGGACACTCCCGACTTCGCGTCTATTATAATTGTATTTTTGTCGATTATACCCTCTTTCAGCAAAGGATATATCGAAAGAAAGGAACAGGTCGGATAACATCCCGGATTCGCGATGAGCCTTGCATCCCGTACCTTATCCCTGTTGACCTCGCACAGTCCGTACACGGCCTCGCCAATATATTCAGGCGACGCATGTTCGATTCCGTACCATTTTTCATATGTTCTAACGTCCTTAATCCTGAAATCCGCGCTTAGGTCTATTATTTTTGTCTGCGAGAGTACATCCTCCGATACAAGAGTCGCGCAATACCCCTGCGGCGTTGCGGTGAATATTACGTCCGCCTGCCTTGCAAGCTCTTTCATATCCTCGCCCCTGCACACATCCGGTACAAGCTGAAACATGTTTCCAAAAACCTCGGAAAACTTTTTATCTATATAACTTCTTGAACCGTACCACACGATATCCGCTTCGGGATGTCCGTACAAAAGCCTTACTAACTCGGCTCCGGCATACCCTGTTGAACCGATGATTCCTACTTTCATATGTCGCACCATGCTTCAGGCACAATGCCTGCGCTTTATCCTTTCTTTTTTTTCTTTATTGTCGCGTACGCAACGGTCCTAAGCGTCCGGCGGACGCTTGTTCAGGACGGATTGCAGCTTATTTGATTTGCTTTTATTAATATAATTGGGTATTATACACCGCTTGCAGTATTTATGCAAGCATTTCTTTGATTTATGCAAATATTCTTTGTCTTTATGCAATAATTATACAGTTTATGCATGCATTTTGCATAAATAACAGTAGTGATTATTATCACGCCTGGAAGCCGCTATCTATTTGCCAGGTTTATATTTTATTTGTAGGTATCCTATTGTAATTTCAACAATTAGAAAAAATATTTCTTTAAATTGACCTTTACCGGAAAAACTCTCATTGCATTTATACGCTCCGCAGACTTTGTAATAATGTCCCTGTTTTTTGCCATTTGTCAAAATCACCGCCTTTCTCCGATTTCTGCGTTCATGCCGTTCTTTAGAGCGTGTTTGAAAATTGCTTTCTGCCAGATGCGTTTCACACTTTATGGGAGATTTGTGCCAAATGAGGGAAGCGCAGCGGGCTGCGTTGACT
>JAAVXK010000101.1 GCA_022790615.1 Lachnospiraceae bacterium | reverse complement strand
CTCTCGGCTCCAACACTTCCGTAATTGCCTCCGCTGTAAGCGGCGTCTGCGTAATCGGAGGCTTCCTCCGCGCTGTAGTTATCACTGTCTCCGTAGCTCTCGGCTCCAACACTTCCGTAATTGCCTCCGCTGTAAGCGGCATCTGCGTAATCGGAGGCTTCCTCCACTCTATAGTTATCACTGTCTCCGTAGCTTTCGGCTCCAACACTTCCGTAATTGCCTCCGCTGTAAGCGGGTTCTGCGTAATCGGAGGCTTCCTCCGCGCTGTAGTTATCACTGTCTCCGTAGCTTTCGGATCCGGCGCTTCCGTAATTGCCTCCGCTGTAAGCGGCGTCTCCATAATCCGAAGATTCATCTGCGCCGTAATTATCACCGTAATTGTCGCTATAGTTATCACTGTCTCCGTAACTCTCGGTTTCCATACTTCCGTAATTGCCTCCACTGTAAGCGGCGTCTCCGTAATCCGGTAATTCTTCCGTTTTGTTATCATCAGATTGTCCGGCAATTGGCTGTTCCGCGCTCTTAGGCGTGTTATCATCATATTCGTCCGGTACCTCAGACAGTATGACTTTCTCATCGGAAACAGCCGCCTCCTGTGCAGGAACCGTATCTACAATACCACTATCCGTATTATGTTCATGATTATCTTTTTCCATATCACCTTCGTACACGTCAATAAACGGTGAATTCACTATATATGAGATTCTGTCTCTACCCTCATACATTTCCTGAAAACAAAAGCTTATAATGAATACATTGCAAAGCATTATACTGTCATTCATCATATAGGCTCCGACTGTAAACACGATATAGGCTGACAGCGCAGAGCGTTTTTTAAAAAATAAAACTAACAATGAACCAAATGATATGAGCATAAAAAGCATGTTCATAAAATTATCAAAATTAAATTCATAGCCGCCGGGTAAAGAAAATGTATACGAATCTTCCGGCATAACCGAGCTTTCGGCGTAATCCAATATCTCATCAATCATATCGCCCGGATTACCAAAGAATTGCCGGACATCCGATATCTGGGTTTCAATCTCACTATTGAGCCGCGCGCTGTAATTACTGTCAACAGCCGACAATCCAATATATGCGGCCGCACACAGCGCCGGGATTCCAAGAACAGGTATAAGGGCCTGTTTCCAGCCCGCAAACAACATATGCACAATAATAGACGCCGCAAGAACAACCGGAACGACAAGCGAATAACCAAGATAGACGGATACAACAATTCCGGACCCTGCTATGAGCGTAATAGCCGCAATAAGCATCCGGCTCGCTATTGTTTTCATCTTTTCAGCATTACATCTTTTGAAATAAATTGTATATAACAAAATTACAACTAATACAACAAATCCCGAAACACTGGCATAATCAAGCGTTACACATTCTGCCGGACTGCCGGCAAGAATTCCTTCCAGAAAAAGCGCTGCAGCGGCTCCCTGTTTTCCGAATGCAAACAGTCCTATCATATATACAACAACAAGCTTTAATATCCCTATAGTACATGCGGCTGCAAAAACCGGAAGATTATTCCCTGCCGCCGTAAAACCGTCGGTATACATAAAAACAGAATATACCCTAATACCAACCGAAACGGCAAAAAGCAGCGCGGCAAATAAAAAATAATAGACGCGTACCTTTTCAGCGCTTAACGCATTTGCCAATGCGGAAAAAAGATACGAAACAAGCCATACTGCCAAAATACAGGCCACGGCACCCAAAAGAATTATCATATTTTTTATTATATTATTTTCGGAAAAGTCAATATGCAGGCCGGAACTCAGAATAATAAGAAAGGCCAAAAGCAAACCAAACAACGTATATCCGAAATATGTAAACCAATTTTTCTTATATACCATGTTTTTTCTCCCATACAATATTTTTATCTATAGAATAAATTTTACCACAAATCGGCTTGTTTTAAAAGTATTTTTGTTATGCATGTTTCATATAATTAAAAAAAACGTATTTGGTCGCATAATGATTAAATCTCTTTTAAAAGGAACTCTTATACTGACAATTACCGGCTTAATAACAAGAATCATTGGTTTTGTATATAAAATATATCTGTCAAACATTCTTGGAGCCGCAAACCTGGGAATATACCAGCTTGTCTTTCCGGTATTCGGAGTGTGCTATACGATGTTCGGCGCAGGAATACAGACTGCCGTATCACAGATGATTGCGGCAAAAGCGGAAGATATTAATTACCAGAAGAAAGTTTATACAAGGGCGTCACTTTTGTCTATATTCACGTCCCTGCTGCTTGGATTCATTATCTGTCTGAAATGTGACTTTATCGCCTGCTCGCTTCTGGGCGAACCTAAGTGCGCCGACTCTCTGCGCGTACTGGTATACGCGTTTCCGCTATGCGGTATCTCTTCCTGTGTAAACGGATGTTACTATGGACTGAAGAAAGCAACCGTCCCCGCACTGACGCAGCTTATCGAACAGATTGCCCGCGTAGCCTTCGTTGTGGCCGCGGCCTGCTTTTTTGCCTCAGGAAACCCTGATAAACTATGTATATACGCCGTTCTCGGAATTGCCGTCGGCGAAGGCGTATCTATGCTCTACAGCGTAATTATGATTATCAGCTATTATCACGGTATGGAATACAAAAAAACTTATGTTTCAGAAAGCATATACAGGCCTCTCCTGAAAATGTCCGCGCCGCTTACCGCCAACAGGCTGACTGTCGCATTACTGCACAGCGTAGAAACAATCCTGATTCCGGTAATGCTGAAAAAACACGGTATGAGTTCTGACAATGCGCTTTCGGTTTACGGCGTGCTTACCGGAATGGCCATGCCGTTTATACTGTTTCCGTCAACGATAACCAACTCGCTTTCCGTGCTGCTTCTTCCGACAATCTCAGAAGTAAATGAGGACAGCAACCGGATAAAGAAAATATCGGGACTGTGTATCGGCGGCACAATACTTCTTGGAGTTGTATCGACATTTGTATTTTTAATATTTGGCGCCAACCTCGGCTCATTCGTATTCCACGACGATACGGTCGGCACATTTATAGAAATACTTTCCTTTCTGTGTCCGTTCCTGTTCCTTACCACAACTCTCTCAAGCATTATAAACGGACTTGGAAAAACACACATTACTTTTGTAATTACAGTTATAGGGCTTGCAATCAGAATATTTATTACCATTAAAACCGTACCATCACAAGGTATTAGCGGTTACCTGATAAGCTTACTCGTGAGCCAGCTGATTGTTACTGGGCTTAGCTATAAGTGTTACAGGCGGCTTATATTTAAGAAGCGGCAGAATATCACGGGATAATTGGCATAAAAGAAGCCAGGCGTAAGTCAAATACCCCGCAGCAAGCTACGGGGCATGACTTGGCTTCTTTTTACCAAGTT
>JAAVXK010000090.1 GCA_022790615.1 Lachnospiraceae bacterium | reverse complement strand
GTTAGACATTATTTCGATTGACGACCTTCAGGTTATTACCGGTATGATGGTATCGCCTGTTATCGCCACGTCAAGCGATATAATGACGACGATTGACAAATATTACGGTAATGCTGAAAATCAGGCGGTTGCCGACCTCTATAACCAGGAACGCGGAGACGTTGAGGAAGCGGAGGAACTAATTGACGAGACAGTTGAGAACGCACCGATTGTTATACTTGTAAAACGTATAATAGAACAGGGTGTACACCGCAGGGCCAGCGACATACACATTGAGCCAATGGAGAACCGTATCAGGGTCAGATATAGGATTGACGGCGTTATGCAGGAAGCGGGTTCATATCAGGCGAATATGCTGCAGGCGCTTATCTCCCGTATTAAAATAATCGGGGGAATGGACATATCCGAGAGAAGAAAACCGCAGGATGGCCGTATTACATCTGTCGTTGACAGAATTGAATATGATATCCGTGTCTCTATCCTGCCGACGGTATTTGGTGAGAAAGTTGTTATGCGACTTACATCGAAACAGGCTTTATCAAGGGATAAGAAGCTTCTCGGCTTTTCGCAGGATGAGCTTGCGATATTTGACAAGATGTTTTCCAACTCAAATGGAATCATACTTGTAACGGGCCCGACGGGAAGCGGTAAATCAACAACGCTGTATACGGCTCTCAGCGAGCTTAACAGCGAACACGTCAATATTGTAACGGTTGAAGACCCCGTCGAGGCAAACATACCAGGAATTAATCAGGTGCAGGTTAACGTTAAGGCTGACATGACATTTGCAAGCGCGTTAAGGTCAATACTCAGGCAGGACCCGGACATAATAATGATTGGAGAGATAAGGGATGAGGAAACTGCCAATATTGCGGTTACAGCTTCAATCACAGGACATCTTGTGGTAAGCACACTGCATACGAACAGCGCCGCGGCGTCTATTACAAGACTTGCCGACATGGGGCTTGACAATTATCTTATCGCCGACTCAATAGTGGGAGTCATAGCGCAGAGACTTGCAAGGAGGCTTTGCACATGTAAAAGACCAAAACAGGCCGGGGAATTAGAAAAAAGGCTTATAAGAGTTCCGGAGAGTGAAAATGTTACGATATTCGAACCGTGCGGGTGTAATCAATGCGGCAATACCGGTTACCGGGGACGAATCGGCGTATACGAGATGATGACAATAACGAAAAAGATAAAAAGTGTCATTTCTGCAAAAGGAAATACTGAAGATATTGAAAGAATGGCTGTGTGCGACGGAATGCGTACCCTGCATGACAGCGCGGCAAGACTCGTAAGAAAAGGTATTACGTCTATAAGCGAGCTTAAGAGAATCGTATACAGCAATGACGAGGAAATGTAATTAAAATGGATTTGGGAGGAAATATTAAATAATGATAACAATAAACCAGCTTTTGGAGGATGCTATGTCAAAGAAGGCGTCCGACCTGCATCTTACTGTGGGTGTGCCGCCAAAGGTGAGGATATTCGGAAAACTAACAAGCCTTAATTATCCGAACCTTATGCCGGATGATATGCACGAGCTGGCATATTCTATATTACCGGAAAGCCTTGTCCTCAAATTTGAGGAGCAGGGTGAGATTGATTTTTCTTATTCTATAAGGGGTGTTGGAAGATACAGGGTTAACGTGTACCATCAGAGAGGTTCGCTTGCTGCAACAATAAGGCTCGTCGCAGAGAAAATTCCGACTGCCGATGAACTCGGGGTGCCGAGGGCGGTACAGGAACTGGTCAATAAGAAGAGGGGCCTGATTCTTGTTACGGGGCCGACAGGAAGCGGTAAAAGTACGACGCTTGCCTCGCTAATTGATATAATTAATACGAATTATCCATATAATATTATAACTCTTGAAGACCCGGTGGAGTACCTGCACAAGCATAAGAAAGCGATAGTGAACCAGAGGGAGATAGGCATAGATACACAGAGCTATCAGAATGCGCTTGTCGCATCGTTAAGGGAGGACCCTGACGTTATTCTGATAGGGGAGATGAGGGATATCAATACGATTCAGACTGCGATAACGGCGGCTGAGACGGGGCATCTTGTGTTTTCGACTCTCCATACCGTTGGCGCGGCTCCGACAATAGACAGGATAATAGACGTATTTCCGCCATACCAGCAGTCACAGATACGAAGCCAGCTTGCAATCGTGCTTGAAGGAGTTATATCACAGCAGCTTGTTCCAATTGTGGACGGAGGCGGCAGGAAAGCGGCTTTTGAAGTGATGCTTGCAACCCCGGCGGTACGTAATCTGATCAGGGAGGCAAAAACCCACCAGCTTAATTCCATAATGCAGACTAACAAAAGAATTGGTATGCAGACTATGGACGACGCACTGTTTGATTTGTATTCAAAGAGATTCATTGATAAGGAACGCGCACTGTCATATGCCCAGGACCCAGTGAGTATGAATAACAGGATGTTCTGATTGGGAATAAGTAACGGGATACTCTGATTGATTGGAGGAGAAGTGATGCCTGATTTTACATATGTGGCCATCAACAGGGATGGAAAAGAAATTAAGGGAACAATAGACGCAATTGACATTAACGCGGCCAGGGCCAAACTCAAAACGGATGGAATGAAGCCAATAACCGTCAAGACGGCAAGTATATTTACCAAAGACCTGACTATTGGCGGGAAAAAGGTTAAGACAAGGGATTTGAGCGTGCTGTGCAGACAGTTCTCAAGCATACTTAATGCCGGGGTTACTGTCGTGGAGGCCCTTAATATGCTTTCAGACCAGACGGAAAATCCGTCGCTTAAAAAGGCGCTGACCGAGACGTGCAGCCTTGTTGAACAGGGAGAGACGCTTGCGGGTGCGATGGCAAGATACCCTAATGTGTTTCCGGTAATGTTAGTTACGCTTGTGGAAGCGGGAGAGCAGTCCGGAACACTTGAGATGTCGTTTCACCGTATGAGCTTACAGTTTGAAAAGACGGCAAAACTGCAGGGACTTGTAAAGAAGGCTATGATATACCCTATCGTGCTCATGTGCGTTGCGATTACCGTAGTAATCATAATGTCAGTGTTCGTTATACCGCAGTTTGTGGAGATGTTTGAGGAGATGGGTTCCGAGCTTCCGTTTGTCACGCAGATGGTAATGGCGCTCAGTAACTTTCTTATACATAAGTGGTATATACTTATATTATGTGTTATAATGCTTATAATGGCAGTCAGATTTGCGGGAAAGACCGAAGGGGGCAAAGTATTATTCGGAAATATTGCGATGAAAGCCCCGATATTCGGAGGAATGAACGTAAAGTCATATTCGGCGAAGTTTGCCAGAACGCTGAGTACGCTTGTAAGTTCAGGCCTTGCTTTGTCCCAGGCGCTTGAGATTACCGCTAAGGCGATGAGCAATATACATTTCAAGAGGGCCGTAGAGAAATCTAAGTCTGAGATAGAACAGGGAATCAGCCTGTCGGTGCCGATTAGAAATTCAGGCATATTCCCGTCTATGGTACCAAACATGCTTGCGATTGGCGAACAGACCGGTAATGTCGAGGAGATGCTAGACAAGGTTGCCGATTACTATGAGGAGGAGACCGAGCTTGCAACCCAGGGGCTTACTGCCATGATGGAACCGCTCATTATAGTTGTCATGGGTGTCATAGTAGGATTTCTTGTAGTCGCAATGTATATGCCTATGATAAGTATGTACGGCGGAATGGGTGATTTATAAAATACGATTAAACCTTTCGGACATGGTTGGGGGAGGCCTTGGCCGGGAGATTTAAAATATATAAAAAGAAAAAGGAGATATTTATTATGAAAAAATCATTGAAATGCAACAAAGGTTTCTCGCTTGTCGAGTTAATTGTTGTTGTACTTATTATGGCTATCATAGCCGTAGCGCTTGCACCACAGGTAATGAAATGGGTAGGACATTCACGTACGTCAACGGACGCTAGCACATACGATACTGTTGTTGAGAATATTCAGCTTGCACTTGCTGATGAAACGGTTTTAGCTGATTTGAAAGTTGCTGGCGATGCTACTTATTCTTTTAAAATGACGAAGGAAAAACTTGAAATACCATCTGGTGCACCTGACTCTTTAAAAACTAAATTGGGAGATGTTGCTGGAAGTACAACTTGGAATGAAAAAGTAAAAAGAAAAGATGGTGGTTCGGATTACGAAATTGAATTAGTAATCAAAGATGGCAATGCTAGTGTTAATAGAAAAACACCACCTGAAACTGACAACGTAAAACAGTAATTACCCGTGGCAAGTAAAGCCTTCATACACAGGAACTCCCCCGTTCCTGTGTGGTTTTGGAGAAAGCAGGAAAAACGATGATGTTTACAGTTTTAATATACATAGTAATATTTTTATACGGAATTGTTGTCGGAAGCTTTCTCAATGTCTGTATACTGCGAATACCAAAAGGTGAAAGTATCGTGACCGAGCGGTCGCACTGCATGTCGTGCGGTTACAGGCTTAAGTGGTATGACATGTTTCCGGTATTTTCTTATCTGTTTCTGCGCGGAAAGTGCAGACAGTGCGGTGAGAGAATTTCTGTTCAGTATCCCCTCATTGAGGCCGCTAACGGATTGTTGTGGATAATCAGCTTTGCATGTTTTGGCTTTACATGGGATATGTTGCTGGTATGTCTCTTGTTTTCAGCGCTTCTTACATTAAGTGTGATTGATTTCAGAACGTATGAGATTCCATTTGGAATCAATTTATTCATTTGTGTTCTGGGAGTAATAAGAATGTCGCTTGATTACCGTCACTGGAGCCAGTATGTAATAGGTTTTTTTGCGATAAGTGTTCCGCTTCTCTTGCTATTCCTTGCAACGAAAGGAAAAGGCATAGGTGGCGGGGACGTTAAGCTTATGGCTGCCGCGGGTTTGTTCTTGGGATGGAAGACCGTTATACTTGCTTTTATTTTAGGATGTTTTTATGGAAGCGTCATACATATAATAAGAATGAAGATTGCGGGAGAGGGAAGAGTTCTTGCCATGGGTCCGTATCTTTCCATGGGCATAGTTACCGCCCTTGTATTCGGCGACCGGATAATAGGATGGTATATGTCGTTGTTTTTGTAGTGTATTATTTTATTCATCAGCGTGCAATGCACTATACAGTAATGTAATACGATATAGTGTTATATAAGTGTTATATATTTTCTAGTGTGTTAGCAGATGCTTATAAATAAGAATATATGTTAGACAATATGCCGGGCAGTTGGTTCGGGTAGTTGTTATATGTAAGTTTGGTAGTTTTATGCCGGCAGTATATTGTTTGGAGTTCATTACTTTTCAAGTTTTTTTTGTGGGAGTAGTGAATTGCGAACTGTGTATTGCACATACCATGTTTGCTTCATGCATGACAGGAGCAGCAAGAAAAGTGCCGTAAGGCAGGAAAAGAGGAGAATATGGCGATATCAAAAGTGGTAAATATTGAAATCTCTGACCTGGTAACCAAAGTTTGCGAGGTGAGTTACGGCAAAAAAATTGTCACAGTATATAATACGGTGATGTTTGAAAATCCGGAGAATACCGTTGAGGACGCTTTTATATCTGAGCAAGCGGTCTATGCCGAGGAACTGAAAAAACAGCTTAAAGAGGCTAAGATTAAATGCAGGGATGCCGTATTTGTCCTGACAAGCAATAAGATATTAAGCCGTGAGATTACTATACCTGATATGAAAGACAGACTGATAGCGGAGTATATCGAGGGTGAGAAAGACAATTATTTTCCAATGGATATCTCAGAACACAGGATTACATACTGTATTGCAGACAGGGACGAGCAGAAAAAAGAGATTAAGATTATAGTATATGCGGCTCCTTATGAACTTATCAGAAGTTACCAGACGCTTGCAAAGGAGCTTGGGGTTAAGATAGTCAAGCTTGATTATTTTGGCAACGCCGAGTATATGCATCTTAAAACCAACAATTCCAATTCGAGGCTTGATTTCTATCTTGAAATAAATGAAAACAATACGGTATTTACCATTCTTGAAAATGGTAAATATGCTTTGCAGCGCAATATGAACTTTGGCGTTCTTTCGCTTACGCAGCATCTTATCGACGAGGGCCTGTATGGAACGATTGACAAGAATGAGGCTATGAATAAGCTTTATACGGATAAGCTTATATTCGGTTCATATTCCGAGATGCTTGAATACTCTCCGTCTGACGAAGCGGACGCAAGACTGTATGAATGTAAGAAGAGGCTTACGGATGCTGTAAGGCCGCTCGTATCAGGTGTTGCAAGAGTTCTTGAGTATTATAATAACAGGAACAAGGATGTTTTAATATCAGAGATATATTCCGGAGGCTGCGGTTCCGGGATTATGGGAATTCTTGAACTTATAACAAGTGAATTTGAAGGGGTTCAGTTCCGGAAGCTTGCCAAGCTGCCGGGCATAAAATATTCAAAGGCCAATAATTACATGGTTAACAGAAGTACCGAATTCATGTCATGTATAGGAGCGTCCCATCTTTCGGGTATTGACTTTAACATTGTTGACGAACCGGGGGCGAAAGAGTCGCAGACATTCGCGCTGCTTGCCCTGCTTTTGGCATTCGCTGCGGCAGGTGCGCTTGTCGGTGTTCCGATGTTCAACTACTATATGGAGATTAACAGACAGGATAC
>JAAVXK010000059.1 GCA_022790615.1 Lachnospiraceae bacterium | reverse complement strand
TAATATGGTAATCACCGTTTATTATGTTGTCGATATCGCCGCACATGCTGTTGATACGCGAATATCTTCTATACGTAGTGAAAAAATGAACGGCTGTAAACACCAAGCATATTAGCGCCGACAAAGGTATCGGTACAATAAAAATAAATACGGCTGACAGAATCAGATGTATGATAATATCGCGCTTTATTTCGGGATTTCTAAAATATCGCATTAATTTACCGCATGCCCCTTTCTCTGATTCCTTAAAATATTAATCGACAATATATCCGAGACCGCGTACCGTTTTAATTATTTTGGGCTCCTGCGGATTCTCCTCTATCTTATCTCTGAGTCTTTTTATATATACGGTAAGCGTGTTATCATTAACAAAATCACCCGCCATATCCCATATCTCCTCTAACAGCCGGCTTCTTGACAGCACAATCCCCCTGTTATTCAAAAATACAAGAAGAAGCCTGTACTCAAGCGCGGATAAAAATATTTCCTCCCCGTTCCTTGCCACCGTTCCCTTATCCGTATTGACGCATATGTCGGAAAGGGAAATGACCGAACCTATATTGCCGTATCTTCTCAACACGTTTTTGATGCGCGATATAAGCTCTCTCGGCCGGAACGGTTTTGATATGTAATCGTCCGCACCCATATCAAGCCCCGCAACCACGCTGTACTCATCGCCCGACGCCGTGAGAAATATAACCGGATAGTTTTTTTCCTTGGCGGCAAGGCACACCGCAAAGCCGTTTCCATCTGCAAGCGATATGTCTACAAGCAGAAGGTCGTACGCTTTCTCATCAAGCTTTTCCTGCGCCGCTTTCTGCCCGTTGGCCGTATCGACAGCAAATCCCTCGTCAGACAGATATTCTCCAAGGCTTTTTATTATGCTCTCGTCATCCTCGACCAAAAGAATACTACTCAAAGTAACACCTCCAAAAACTTTTATAACAAATTATATATCAAATCCATTTTCCCTAAGAAACTTTCTGTCATTCTTGTCAAGACTGACCTTTTCAAACAAATCCGGACGCCATTTGGCGGTACGAAGAAGCGACTGGTTTCTCCTCCATCTCTCTATATTAGCGTGATGCCCGGACAGAAGTATCTCCGGAACCCTGCTGCCGTTATATTCCTCCGGCCTCGTATACTGCGGATATTCAAGAAGATTTCCCTCAAAGCTCTCATTCATACCCGAATCTTCGTTCGTAAGCACCCCCGGAACCATACGGGAGACTGCGTCCATAATTACAAGGGATGGAAGCTCTCCTCCTGTAAGGACATAATCGCCAATCGAGATGCAGTCCGTCACCTGCATCTCAATTGCGCGCTCGTCAACGCCCTCGTAATGTCCGCACAGGAATACAAGTTCTTCCTCCGCGGCGAGCTCTTTTGCAATATCCTGATTGAACGTCCTGCCCTGCGGCGTCATGTATATGACTCTTGGCTGCCTTCCGATTCTTTCTTTCAGAGCCTCACACGCTAGACATATCGGCCCTGCCTGCATGACCATGCCGGCGCCTCCGCCATACGGGTAATCATCCACGTGCCTGTGCCTGTCAGTGGAATAATCCCTGATATTAACTGCCTCCAAATTAATGATACCGTTACTGATGGCGCGTCCTATTATGCTTGTCCTCGCGCCCGACTCAATCATTTCAGGAAATAATGTCAACACATAATAATTCAATACTGCATCCCCCGGTTTCATTTCTTTTTTCTGTTCATATCCATAAGTCCGTCAAGCAGGTGTACATGTACTATCTTCTTTTCAAAATCAATCTCCAGCACACACTGCGGAATTACAGGTATGAGAATCTCCTCGCCGCTTTCCATGCCGACAACATACACGTCATTGGCTCCTGTCTGCATTACGTCCTTCACCCGTCCTATCGTAACGCCCTCGTCAGACACAACCTCCGCTCCGATAATGTCGCATATAAAATATTCGTTCTCCGCAAGCGGAACGGCCTGCTCTCTGGTTACATACAGGTCGCTCCCCTTATACTTTTCTATTTCATTTATATTATCAATTCCCCTGAATTTGACTATCGCCATATTTTTAAAATACCGGACCGTGGATATTTCACATTTATACAGCCCTTCCTTCGTATCCATATACACATATTCCAAATCGGAAAACCGGTTTACGTCATCGGTATGCGGGTACACTTTTATCTCTCCCCTAACGCCGTGCGTATTGACAAATGTTCCTACCCGCAGACAATCCTCCATGCTGATATGCTTTTCTCTTTCCATATATTCTCCTTCTTTTCCATTAAAAATGAACACACTCTGCTTTAATTACCTGACTTAATTTCTTTTTAACTTTAGCGGAGCGCTTTTTATATAACAGGAAATTGCTTTGCAATTTCCTGTTATATAAATAAAGTGCGCAAGCACACCTCATATTCGTCTTACTTCTCTTAAGGGGCTTGAGCACTCTTACTCGCCTGGCTTTGTAAACTTTGCCTTCAACTTCATATCATTAATCTATTTACTGCTGAATTTCAACGATAACTTTTTTCTCATCTTTTGACGCTGCAGCTTTCACTACAGTACGGAGAGCTTTTGCAATACGTCCCTGCTTTCCAATTATCTTACCCATGTCAGAAGCCGCCACGGTAAGCTGGATTATTATACCTTTCGGAGATTCCGTCTCAGTGACTATAACCTCCTCCGGACTATCAACAAGTGATTTCGCAATCACTTCAACTAACTCTTTCATTATACCTCCAATCCACCGTATGTATCTGGAATACAGCTCAGGCAAATATACCTGCGCCATATCACAGAATCCACACAGCTATACCCAATTACTCGAGTATGCCAGATTTCTTAAATAATCTCGCAACAGTTTCCGTAGGTTTTGCACCATTACTAATCCACTTCTTAGCCTCTTCCTCATTAACCTTGAACATTGCCGGTTCCTGATTCGGGTCATAAGTTCCTATCTCAGCTATGAACTTACCATCCCTTGGAGAGCGTGAATCTGCAACTATTACCCTGTAGAAAGGAGCTTTTTTCTTTCCCATTCTTCTAAGCCTGATTTTTACTGCCATTACTTTTTCACCTCCTTATAATAAATACTGTATATATTACATACCAAATGGCATTTTACCAAATAATCCGCGTTTTGCCTTCTTTCCAGACATCATTCCGCTCATCTGTTTCATCATTTTTTTGCCCTGTTCGAATTGTTTCACAAGGCGGTTAACGTCGCTTATGTCAACTCCGGCGCCCTTCGCAATCCTCTGTTTTCTGGAAGGATTCAGAATATTGGGACGGCTTCTCTCATCCTTTGTCATGGAAAATATTATCGCCTCCACCTTCGCCAGAGCGCTGTCATCTATATCAATCCCCGACGGAAGGTTCATTCCGGGCATCATGCTGAGTATACTGCTAAGACCGCCCATTTTTTTCATCTGCTGCATCTGTTCGAGATAGTCATTGAAGTCAAATTCAGCTTTTCTGAATTTCTTCTCCATCTCCTTTGCCTTGTCCTCATCTATTTCAGCCTCCGCTTTTTCAATCAGCGAAAGAATATCTCCCATACCGAGAATTCTCGAAGCCATCCTGTCCGGATAAAACTGTTCAAGGTCGGTAAGCTTTTCTCCTGTTCCCGCATACAAGATTGGCTTCCCGGTTACCGCCCTGATTGACAGCGCGGCTCCACCCCTTGTATCTCCGTCAAGTTTTGTAAGTATTACACCGTCTATTCCAAGCTTTTCATCAAATGATGAAGATACGTTGACCGCATCCTGTCCTGTCATCGCATCAACAACAAGTACGGTCTGGTTAACAGTTATGCACTCTTTAATCTCCTTTAACTCGTTCATCATATCCTCGTCGATATGAAGACGACCGGCCGTATCTATAATCAGTACATTGTTGCCATTCTTCCCGGCATGCTCGTACGCCGCCTTAACTATATCGGAAGGCTTGTGGTTCGTTCCCATTGAAAAAACAGGAACTCCCTGTTTGTCGCCATTTTTCTGCAGCTGGTCTATCGCTGCCGGCCGGTATATGTCGCATGCGGCCAAAAGCGGCCTTCTTCCCTTCGACTTCAGCTGTCCTGCGAGCTTCGCTATGGCAGTCGTTTTACCGGCTCCCTGCAGTCCGCACATCATAATTACGGTAATCTCATCCGAGGGCTGCAGCTTCAATTCGACCGCCTCGCCGCCCATCAGGCTTACCATCTCCTCATTAACGTATTTGATAACCATCTGTCCCGGCGTAAGGCTGTTCAAAACATCCTGTCCAACCGCCTTTTCCTGAACATCCTTAACAAAGCTTTTTACAACCTTAAAATTGACGTCGGCTTCCAAAAGGGCAATCTTTACCTCCTTAAGCGCCGCTTTGACGTCCTCCTCTGTGAGACGGCCCTTACTCCTAAGGTTCTTGAATACATTCTGTAGTTTGGCAGTCAGATTATCAAACGCCATATTTACCTCCCATACTTACACTCGTTGTGCAATATAGACAATTTCATAAACAAATGTTTTAGAACTGCTTGCGCTCAGCACCGTTGCAAGCGACAATCATCACAAGCCTGCCTGCATTGATTATGCTATATTGTACAACGCAAAATTACAAATCCTCAAGTATTGTCCCGGCCATTTTCTCTATCATATCAAAATATCCGTTAATATCCTCGGCACGAAAGGCCGCTATGCCATCTTTTATCATAACCGAGCGTCTTACCTCGTCAGTCTTATCAATTATACTGTTAATCTGTCTCTTTACAGTGTTAAATCTCTCGACAAGTCCGAGTTTTTCTTCATAAGTCACAAGCTTTTTTCTTGACCTTATCACGGTATCCCTGACTCCCTGCCTTGACATATGCTGCTCGTCTGCAATCTCGGAAAGAGACATATCGTTAAACATATAATCCTCAAATATCTCTACATTTCTATCTTTTAACAGGGCCCCGTAAAAGTCAAAAAGCATCGCATATTCAATCATGGTATCAAGAGCGCTTTCACTTTCATCTGAAAGTACGCTTTCCTTTTTGTCCTGCAAAAGTAACACCACCTGTAAAGTTTTTTTCTTTACAGGTGGTAGTATATACTAATGTTTATGATATGTCAAGGATTTTTTACATCTATTTATAGCATATCTATTTATAGCTTAGTATACCTATCTTTTTTCAATGCTCCTCATTTTATTTAACCTTGTATGCCTTTACAAGGCTTTCATAGCCTTTCTTCGTTACCTTAACAGTAATTTTGGTTTTCTTCTTAAGTTTTGTTTTGAATCTCAATGTAAACTTTTTACCTTTTACCGACGCTTTTTTATATGCTTTGTTTCCAACTTTTATCCTAACATCAGCTTTTGATACAGAAAGCTTTCCTGTCACTTTCCTTGCATTTTTAATACATTTTACAGACGATATCTTAAGCTTTTTCAGGACAGGAAATGTTGTATGGACAGAATTATCTGTTGATGCCGGATGCTTCAGCGGCAAAGACGTGACAGGAACCTCTTGGACCGGACCTGTCGACGATACCGGTTTATCTGTCTCTGAAGGCTGGTCAATTCCTGAAGGTTTTTTTGTCGGCTCAGGCGTTAGAGATGGATTATCATCAACCTGTTCAACCGAGCTTACCTGCCCCGCCTTACTCCATGAAGATGAAGACAGATGAATATGCAGGGCAGGCCGCACTCCCATACCTAAACTTTCTGCATATATACCGTAATCATCGCCAAATCCGCCGTAAATTACCTGTGAGATATAACTATTGTTAACGCCCGGAGTACGTAACATCCAGTAACTGCTTTTTTCAGTAATATAGTCAAGACCGGTCTTTACATTATTTATCTTCGCATAATCCGTTCCCTTAGCTTCCCTTGTTTTTGAATCTCCCTTAAATTGTGTGTCAAATCCGTAATCCGCCCTGCATACTTCTTCAACGGACAACAGGTACACCTTATCCTTTGTATCAGCGCCCCCGTCCGATTCATATACTTCATTATCAGTATTTTTTACTGTAGTCTCTTTTACTGCTGTCTTCTCTTCATCATTAAATGCATTATTATAAAAATCGGAGTTAAGCCACTTGCGAATCCCACAATTCTCCCATGTAACGTCACCGCGCTCCTCATTATACTGCTTTACATCAATAACCTTATCCGCAAGCAGAAACGCGTCGTCGCCGTCAACTGACAGCACGCGCCATTCAAGAGCCTGTTTATCAAACTTACAATTCTGTCTGTAATTTCCAAAATATACACAGTCCCATGTTGTCACACCGTTATTGGTTACCGGATTATGTATTCCGTTACCGGACACGGTTGTTATGCCCTCTGAATTGACCCTGCCGGCATATGTCACTTTGTCTGATGATAATTTAACACGTATTGCAGGGCGAACGCCGCCGTCTATGCAAAGCGTTTTATTTCCTGCGCTTAAGCCATTGCCGCCTACCCCTACAACAGATGCCTGACAGCTGTCGATTCCCGGTGAACGCAGCCACCACCAACCGTTTCCTATGTCGTTATCAAAAGTACTCCACACGTTATTTACTTTTGCATAATCTGTATTTTGCGCCATTCTTGTTCTGGAATACGCATTCAGTTCCTTTTCAAATCCATAACTTGCATTACATATTTCCGTATTGGACAAAAGATACACCCTGTCTTTCGTATCATTTCCTCCATATGTTCCATAATCGCCGTTATCGCTGTTTTCTATCGATGATTCCATTACCGCCTTTTTTTCATCCTCGTCAAAAGCTTCGTTATAAAATTCTTCATTCAGCCATTTTCTAAGGGTACATGTCTCCCATGTTACGTCCTCGTCTGTATCGTTATACAGACTACTGTCTAAATTTTTATCTGCAAGCAGTAATGCGTTATCACTATCAACAGACAACACCCGCCATTTTATTGGTGCATTCTGTGCTTCGGCTTTCTGATAATAACTTCCGAATGTAATTTTGTCCCATGTTGTAACTCCGTTTTCGACTCTTGGAGCTCTTATTCCGTAATCTTTTCCCGCCGCCGCATTTGCGGAATTGTTTTGCGGCAGCATGCTGCCTGTGATTATTAATGCGCAGGATAAAAATATTCCGAATATTTTGTTACATTTTTTCATTTTCTCTCTCCTTAATAATGTAAAGCATTTTAATTAATTACTCGCTGCCTGCAGCCCCTCCCCATTCTTCAATCACCTTACCCGCCTTACTCCACGGGTATAATGACAAAATATTATGCACGGAAGAACTCCTCCGTTTAATACAAAACAGACAGCCGACATGTCTATATAAATATACCTGTCATGGTACACTCATATCACATGCCGGCATACGGCTTAATAATATTCGTCAATCAACCTTTTCTCTTATAATACTTTACCGAACCGGCCAACCCTTTTCCCTTAAATACTTTTTTAGTATATTTCACATACCTGCTCTTAGGAACATATAATTTCATATTCTTAGCCGTTTTATTAAAAGCTGATTTACCAATTCTTTTAAGTACCTTCGAATTGACTGTAACTTTTGTAAGTTTTGAACATCCGCTAAATGATTCTTTTCCTAATGTGCTGACATTCTTTCCTATAATAACATTCTTAAGCTTCTTATAGTTTTTAAATGCCCTGTCAGACACGTTTGACACTTTAAATGATGTTTTGTTCCATTTTACGGATGCCGGAATATTTACCTTGGTCACATTCTTTTTAACAGCTCCCGTTACTACAGCAGTTTTTCCGGAAACAACATATCTCAGATTTCCATATGTGAATTCTTTTCCGGACAAATCACTGTCTGCTCCCGGCTCTTTTGTTACTGCCGGTTTCTCTGTCTCACCCGGCTTTGCCGACGGGGTTGGTTCTGCCGTCACCGTCGGTTTCTCCGTCTCATCCGGCTTTGCCGATGGGGTTGGTTCTTTTGTCACCGTCGGTTTCT
>JAAVXK010000106.1 GCA_022790615.1 Lachnospiraceae bacterium | reverse complement strand
GTCGTCAATCGAAATAATGTCTAACGGGTCGCTCATAGCTACGCGCAAATACTGCGAATCAAATGGGTCAAACTCAAATGGTATCATACATGCCCTTTTCAATATCGTGCTGTCGGGCACAAGCTTCAATATATCCGGTGAAATATTATATTTGCTAAGCTCGACCATATCAAGCCCCATCTGTTTTTGTAATGAGAAAGCAATCTGCGTCTCATCCACAAACCCTTCCTCGACAAGAAGTATTCCAAGCTTCTGTTTTTTCTTTTTCTGAATTTCAAGGGCTTTCATAAGCTGTTCTTCGGTCAGCACTCCCGCACCCACTAAAAGGTCGCCCATTCTTTTTTTCTGCCTGTTAATAATAGCCATTTCAAATCCCCATCCTAATATCCCTAATATATATACGAATTATAGAGCCTTATATCCTAACAAGATTACGACCCATGTATGACTTCATATCCAGCTGCCATGGACCGATATGCGCTTTGCGCCAATGGTCCTGATGCGTTTTGTCAAGGCTCCATTCGGTATTGCCATATATCCATTCCTCAATGTCACGCTCATTCTGCAGATTACATACATAAGGCTCCACCATTTTATTAAAATAATCACTGTTGAAGAAATATGCCACGTCGGTATTCCTGAATTCTATCACAGTGAATCCGCTAAAGCAAAGATAAATTACACCTGCATATCCATGTTTTGTAAATGTCCCCCTGCCGGCATAGCCCATCCAGAAATCTGCCTTTTCCCCTTCGCCAAGCACGCTGTATATATAATACTGATTTTGCCAGAGCAGATATTTCTTTTTATCTTCTTCCGAAAGAAAGGAGAATATTTCTTTGTATGAGTCCGAATCATTATCCCCCGCATAATCCCGGAACAGCGGAAATATAGAAACTAATTTTTTCATCTGAAAGCTGTCAAGAGCTTTCAGCATATTTCTCATCATTACAACTCTTTCATCCCGGGAAAGAGTATTCATAAAATGAATGATAACATCAGCGCCCATTTTGAGGTATGCTTTACCGTCGCAAACAAGAACATATCGGTTAACACATTCGCGGTACAAAAGCGTTCCGCCCTCTATTCCGCACTTTCGCAGATTGTCACAGTAGGTATTGTATTCCCCATTGCTGTCAATGCCCGCAATCCGGCAAAAATATTCAGTCACCCTGCCGTCCTCGATGCAACGAGCAAGCTCCGACGTATCCATTCCGAACTGAACGCTGAAATACGCGCGAAATTCAGCGTATTCGTTAATCAAATAAAATATATGAACATAATTGGAATTGTCAAAATGATCCTGCCACAATAAATATAATAGTTTTATGTATGTTATATTTCCGGAACGCCTGTATGGCGACAGTAATGCCTGAATCTCAGCCGGTTTCTTCATGTCGCCTGAAAATATATATTGCGCAAGAAGCTTTAATTCACCGGCATTCAAACAGTATTCCCATCCGGCCTGCCTAAAACCTTCAGAATGCGCAATAATATCAAACATTCTGATATATTCATCAGTAAGAGTAGGTAAGTTTTCGAGATTCTTCTTTCTTTTATCTATTATATAAGCGATATATTCACATGCATCCTTCATATGCGGGACGGAATACATACAATTCACCCCTGTTAATATTTTACTGAATGCTGCAGCGCGTCAACACTTCCCTTGAGCGCTTTCGGAATCCTGTCAGCCGCATCGGCAATATCCGCGACGGCCGTTCCGAGCGCCTTAACTATCTCGGACATATTTTTATCAAAAGCAATAAAAGTATCATTCATATCCTTCGATACCAATTCACGATATTCTTTCATCATAGCGTGCATATTCTCGTACATGTCATCATACGAACTTTCAATTCCTTTTGATATATTTTCAAGTTTTTCAGTACATTTGTCCAAATTGGCTATTGCATTACCGACGCTTTCATTAACCATGCTGCCGGCATTTTCCGATGTGGCAGCCACCATTTCATTGCACGCCGCAAGCTGCTTCGCCCAATTTCCGCTGTTTTTCTCCAGTTCTGCATACAGGTCCATCTCCGCGCTTATTCTGTCTGCGACTCCGTTGTCCAGATGCTCTATTCCCTGACTGACATTAGACAGGCTGTCAATCCTATCGTCAATCTTCTCGACAATTTCAGTAAGTTTAGCTGCAGTTCTTGTGTTGTCTTCGCTTATCTTTTGCAGAACCGCCCTGTCATCCGTCATCTTATCAACGATTGCCGACAGTTCCCTTACGGTATCTGACTGCAGCCGGCATATGTCCGCGGTATCAGCCGTAATGCTTTCAAACATACTGCCTGACGTTTTTGCCATCTCCTGCAGGAAAGCATCGGCCATAGACTTCATATTCTCCTTCTGTCTGTCCTCAAGTCCCGCCACCAGCGTACTTATCTCTTTTGTAAGATTTTCAAACACGGGTCTCATTACATCCGCAAGGACATCCGAAATTTCCACTGATATCTTGTCAGCCATGCTGTCAATTTTCTTATTATTCATTATAAACAAGACCTCCGGAATTAATTTCTGCGGGCAACAAGCTAAAAAGCCGGGGCATACCCCACCGCTATACAGCGAGGCGTTTGATTTGCTGTTTTATCCTGCAAGTTTGCTGTTTTTTCCTGCAATATTTATTATCTACTATTATATTACTTAAAGCTATTTATTTCAATACTTTTTTATTCCTATATGGATTAATGATAATATTTTATGGCATTTTGTAACTGACAATTAGAGATGCTGACCAATATAATAAAAAATCACCGTAAAATGTACTGAATATAGTAGACATTCCACGATGATTTTTAATTATTCAATATGATTTTTGTTTTATACGCTACATAAATCTTTTATCGGTATTACAGCTCATGACCTTGCGCGGGGCTTTTTCTTTCATTAGAGAAAGCATTTTTTCAGACGGCTCAAAATATATCTGTTCCAGCCCTTCCTCGGCAACTTTTGCTACAACTACATAGATTTTGGCATCTTTCCTCAGCGAGGAATAATTCCTCACCCTGTAATGCCTGTAAGCGTCCAATGCGTGCGAGCCAAGCGGGGCGACAACTTCTACCTGTTCAAAGTCAATCCTCAGCCTTGTTTTCCTTTTCTCGCCTCCGGATATCGTGTCAAAGTCAATCTGTCCGTCAACAAAAATGTATTCCCATTCTATATTGAACCTCGGCCAGAACCATATAATGAGACAACCAATAATAAGTCCCAATACAAACAATATCTTGCTGCCGGTTACACCGGCAAAGAAAAAAGTAAATAGTACGGCTGCTATAACAAGCACTCTTAATATTAGTGATTTTCCTGAATTAGCTCTCTTGACGCCCGCCTCTGCATACATTCCATCCATGTCATTCTCCAATCATAATCCGAAGTAAGATTCAAAAACCCGCGTCATTCTTACATCATTCCCATGCCGGGCGCTCCCGCAGGCATTGCCGGCGTATCCTCTTTAATATTTGACACAACAGACTCCGTTGTAAGAAGCGTTGACGCAACGCTCGTAGCGTTCTGAAGCGCGCTTCTTGTAACCTTCGCAGGGTCAAGAATTCCGCTCTCAACCATATCTACATATTCGTCGGCAAGCGCGTCATATCCAATTCCTACTTTGCTGTCACATACTTTGCTTATAATAACCGAACCTTCCATTCCGGCATTCTGGGCAATCTTATATAACGGCGACTCAAGGGCTTTGAGTATGATTCTTGCACCGGTCTTCTCATCTCCCTCAAGGGTATCAACAAGCTTTGCGACATCCTTTGCGGCATGAATATATGCGCTTCCGCCTCCTGCGATAATTCCTTCTTCCACAGCTGCCCTTGTAGCATTGAGGGCATCTTCCATACGTAACTTTTTCTCCTGCATCTCGGTTTCCGTAGCGGCTCCTACGCGTATAACTGCAACTCCGCCTGCAAGTTTTGCAAGTCTTTCCTGAAGTTTTTCACGGTCGAAATCTGAGGTTGTCTCCTCAATCTGCTTTTTGAGCATGGAAACTCTTGCCTCAATTTCCTCTTTTGAACCGGCTCCGTCAACAATTACAGTGTTCTCTTTCTGAACCTTAACAGATTTTGCACGTCCAAGCTGGTCAAGAGTCGTCTCCTTGAGCTCGAGCCCGAGTTCTTCCGTTATAACCGTTCCGCCGGTAAGGATAGCTATGTCGTTAAGCATATCCTTTCTTCTGTCGCCATATCCCGGAGCTTTTACGGCAACAACCTGGAATGTACCTCTAAGCTTATTAAGCACAATCGTGCTGAGCGCCTCTCCTTCAAGGTCTTCGGCAATAATAAGAAGTTTTGCACCGGACTGTACAACCTGCTCAAGAAGCGGCAATATCTCCTGTATGTTACTTATTTTCTTGTCCGTGATGAGAATATAAGGGTCGTCAAGATTCGCTTCCATCTTATCCATATCGGTACACATGTACGCCGATACATATCCTCTGTCAAACTGCATACCTTCGACAAGGCTGAGTTCCGTAAGCATGGTCTTGCTTTCTTCAATAGTAATAACTCCGTCGTTGCTTACCTTTTCCATTGCGTCTGCAACCATCTCTCCGACTTTTTCATCTCCTGCGGATATCGCAGCAACCTTTGCAATCTGGTCTTTTCCGGAAAGCTTCTGGCTCATTGACGATATAGCTTCAACAGCGCAGTCCGTAGCCTTCTGCATACCTTTTCTGAGTATAATCGGATTCGCTCCTGCCGCCAGGTTCTTCATTCCCTCGTTAATCATAGCCTGTGCAAGAACCGTAGCTGTCGTTGTTCCGTCACCGGCAACATCATTTGTCTTAGTTGCAACTTCTTTTACGAGCTGCGCTCCCATGTTCTCAAATCCGTCTTCAAGCTCAATTTCCTTTGCAATCGTGACGCCGTCGTTCGTTATAAGCGGAGCCCCGTATGATTTGTCAAGCACGACATTCCTTCCCTTAGGACCAATTGTCACGCTTACTGTATCAGCAAGCTTATTAACACCTGCTTCTAACGCCTTTCTGGCGTCTGCTCCAAATTTTATTTCCTTAGCCATTATTCATATCCTCCTGATATCATAGATTATTATGTTAATTATATAACTGTCTGTTATATACTCTCACACATTCTGTCCTTTTACATGCCCAAAGTCTCAATCCTCTACAATTGCGACAATATCATTCTGCCTTACAACAATATACTCATCGTCTCCAAGCTTAACGTCCGTGCCCGCATACTTTGAATATATTACCTTATCGCCTGTCTTGACCTGCATTACTACCTCTTTGCCGTCTATATTTCCGCCAGGGCCTACCGCTATGACTTCGGCCTGCTGAGGTTTTTCTTTTGACTGAGCCGCCAGAATGATTCCTGACTTTGTTGTTTCTTCTGCTTCCAATTGTTTTAATACTACTTTGTCTCCTAAAGGTACTAACTTCATAATTCATTCCTCCTGATATTTTTGTTTGTTAGCACTCTTTTATGCCGAGTGCTAACCGTTGAGTAATATATTAGTAAAATGATGGAATATTTGCAACTTATTAATAATTCGCAAAATGACATCATTTATAATATATGCTCGCCTTTTCTCTATTATGCTTACTTTATCTCTATTATACTCTAATTTTTACTTCGGCGGACATTAAACCATTACTCATAATAGGGTACTATAATATAGTTGCCCACGTCAATACGATCCGAGCTCATCTTATTAATATTCCTAATCTCATTGACAAGATTGGATACGCCTCCATATTCGTCAGAATAATACTCTGAGGCAATGCCCCATAACGTGTCGTCCTCCGCGACACAGATTGAAACACACTTGAGGTTTCTTTTTGTCTCAGCATTGGCTATCAAAGACTGTCTTTTAAGCGCTTTTGCCGCAAAGACGCACAATAAGAGAATAACCGAGACGGCCGCAGCCTTCCATATAAGTTTTTTTATGGAATCATGTGTTATTGTGTTCATATAAAATCTTCCCTTTCCTACTATATTTATTCTTCATACGTGAGGCGGTGGTAAACGCCAATGACGTTTGTCCATCAGGACAACACATATGTTCGGTATTATTGTAAGTATACTAACACGCAAACATACGTTTGTCAATGCAAAAAAGAATAAATGTTCGGAAATTATGTTCGAACACAAGCAGAATGATTTTCCGCCCCCGGCGGGCTGCATTTTATATAATAGCAGTTTCCTATAAAAAAGGAGACCTTCCGGCTTCGAAACGTCTCCTATAATACTCTAATATTATGATTATATGTGTATATTACATCTTTAACCTGGATTTGAAGGCTTATTTGTTGGTCAGAGGCCCGAATTTGCTGAACGGGTATATTCTGAATACGGCATGTCCCGCAATGTTCTCCCTCTTTACAGGACCGAATATCCTGCTGTCCTCGCTTATCTCCCTGTTATCGCCAAGAACAAAAAATTCATCATCAGCAAGCGTTATGGCTTCAGACGCAACGCCTTCGTCCGTAATAGGGTCTTTGCCGTAATTTTCTTCAAGCACCTCTCCGTTAATATATATTTTATCTTCGATTATCTGTATTGTCTCGCCTGGAAGACCGATAATTCTCTTAACATAATAGTCTTCCGGGTCGTCGCGGCCATACGGATAAAATACTATAATGTCGAATCTGTCCGGGTCGGAAAATCTGTAAGAAACCTTTTCCACGAGAATACTTTCATCATCATGTAATGTATTAAGCATTGATGAGCCTGATACAACGGTACGCTGTATCACGTATCTTGGGACTATGTACACACATACGAACAACATTGCGACATATATACATATTTCAATCACTATTCTTTTTGCCGACACCTTCTTTCTGTCTTCATCCGGCACAATCGCATCATCAGGTTCATTTGTTATTTCGTTGTCCGCACCGCCATTTTGTGTGTCTTCTGTTTCCGTATCCCGGTTTTCCAAACTCATTTTCCATGCCTCCATCACTTGTCTGTCATTAATCCAAATTCACTAAACGGATATACCCTTAAAACAACATGTCCGTCAATATTCTCCCTTTTGACGGGACCGGTATCGGGGTCTCTGCTGTCAGTGCTGCCGTTACGGTTGTCGCCAAGAACAAAATATTCGTCTTCGCCAAGCACAAGCGGATCGTCCGCAATTCCGTTATAAGCCATATATGGCTCTTTCCTGTAATTTTCCTCCAAAGGCTCATTGTTAATATATATTACCGAATCCTTTATTTGTACGGTTTCTCCCGGAAGGCCTATAATTCTCTTTACATAGTAGTCGTCAGTGTCGTCACGCCCATATGGATAAAATACAATGATGTCGAACCTGTCCGGCTCGCTGAACCTGTATGAAATCTTATCTACAAAAAGCCTGTCTTTGTCCTGAAGAGTATTTGTCATGGATTCGCCGTCGACAATCGTCATCTGAAATACATATCTGGGCACTAAAAATACAAACACCAATATGATTAAGGCATATATGAGAAGTTCCCTTATAATACCTCTCTTTTTGCCCTCTCCGTTGTTAATATCGCCGCTCATTGCATACCCTCCGCTGTATTATTCGTCCAAATCCTCGGCGAGTATTCTTGTTTCTCCCTGATGAAGCTCTGATATTGCAATTGACAACGGCTTTTCATCCGAGCCAAAACCTCCGACAAGCGGCTCTGAACCGTCAATTATCTGCCGTGCGCGCTTAGCAGCCGCAATTACTATTGAATACCTGCTGTTAACAACAGGAGCCTCCCCCTGTTCTACCTCGCTGTTGACCACTTCCATTAAATCTGTGTAAGACGGATGTAACATAGAATTCATTCTCCTTTTCTCAAATATTTTTAAAATCTTGTTTGATTCTCTCCGTTAATTCCCCGTTATTGATTACTTTTTTTCCCTCGCACGTTATAATATTGTGTATCTCCCCGGCACATCTGCCGATATCGTCGTTCACTACTATATAATCATAATCATTTATATAGTCTATTTCTTCAGAAGCCCGGGCAATACGCCTGTTAATGGTGTCCATATCCTCCGTGCCCCTGTTTACCAGTCTGCTTTTCAGCTCTTTTGCAGAAGGCGGAACCATAAAGACAAGCACGGCCTCCGGACATTGTTCCTTTACCTTAAGCCCTCCCTGCATCTCTATCTCAAGTATGACATTCTTTCCCTGGGCAAGCATCGTTTCCACATAGTCTTTCGGAGTACCGTAATAATTGCCAACATATTCAGCCCATTCCAAAAAACCGTTTTTCTCTATTCTGTCCTTAAACTCTTCTTTCGTAATAAAAAAATAATGCACGCCCTCTACGTCTCCGTCGCGAGGGTTCCTCGTTGTTGCCGATATCGACAGCGAATAACCGTAGCTGTCGACAAGCTTCCCTACAACCGTGCCCTTTCCACATCCGGAAAATCCTGAAATTACAGTTAATAATCCTCTGTCACTCAATTATCTCACCTCTGCCGTAATCATTATTCATTCTGGCCGCAATTGTTTCCGGAAGTAATGCCGATAGCATTACGCAGCCGTTATCCAGTACAAGAACAGATTTCGTCTTTCTCCCGCACGTAGCGTCAAACGCGTTGCCGCTGTCCTTTAAAGACTGTATCATCCTCCTTACCGGAGCCGCCTCTGGTTTTATTATGCCAAGAACCCTTCCGGCATTCACCATATTGCCATAACCCACATTAATAATGCAATTCATAAATTTCCTCCGGTCACTCTATGTTCTGTATCTGTTCACGTATTTTCTCTATTTCGGTTTTTAGCTCTATTGCTTTTTCGGATATGCTGACGTCGCTTGATTTTGACAGCGTCGTATTAGCCTCCCTGTTGAGTTCCTGCGCAATAAAATCAAGCTTCCTTCCAATACTTTCGTCATCTTCAAGAGCCTTTTTCATATTGGCAATATGGCTCTTTAACCGAACCATTTCCTCGTCCACACACATCTTATCAGCGTATACCGTAACCTCCGTAGCAAGTATCGATTCATCAACCTGCACGCCGCCTAAAAGTTCCTCTACCTTTGATTTGAGTCTTGCCCTGTATTCTTTGACGACTTCCGGCGAACGGCCTACTATATAATCAACTGTCCCACTAATAAAATCAAGCTTTTCAAGCAAATCTTTTTTCAGATTCCCGCCTTCATACATACGTGAACCTACAAAGTCCTCACAAGCCCCACGCAGCACCTTTTCAACCCTGTCAAATATCTGCGTCTCATCGTCCGCGCATTCCTCAAGCATAAGGACTTCAGGATATCTTGAAAGCAGAGCCGCCGAATACTCTGAATCAATTCCAAAATCCCTGCCGATAGCTTCTATACTGTCAGCATAGCTTTTTGCAAGTTCTCTGTTATATTTCACCCGTACGTTGCCTGTCTTTATGTTATCGTATGAAATATATACGTCGACTTTTCCCCGCTTTATATATTCTTTCAGTATATTGCGGATTGCAACTTCAAACTGATTCAGCTTCTTTGGTAATTTTATGGATATATCACAATACTTATGATTAACTGATTTTATCTCAACGACAGCCTTGTATTCTTCCGTTGCCTTTTCACAGTGTCCAAAGCCTGTCATACTTTTTATCATTATTTGCACCAAGCCTCAAGCGAAAATGCCTGCATTTTCATTTGAGGCGCAAACACAAAGGGTGAAAGATATGTGTTTGCATTTATCCTTCCTTCTTTTTTTCTTTCACCCTTCAATCTCCTTAAAATAGTATTACGATTTGAAATTACAATTCATTATAGAATAATCAATTAGCCAAGTCAAGTGCCGTACGCACAATTATTTCCGTCAATTATTTTTCCTCAAATATTTTTCGCGATATTTTTTCCGTACTGGAGTTTATTAATAAGTAGTGTTATAATAGCCTGTATATTAGTTGAAATATCCGGAGGATGAGATATGGCTTTTGATGGCATTACAGTTTCAAATATTGTATATGAACTTAACAACACGCTTGCAGACGGGCGTATAAGCAAGATTGCACAACCTGAAAAGGACGAGCTGCAGCTGACCATAAAGGCTGTGGGACGCACCGTATACAGGCTGATGATATCCGCAAACGCCTCGCTCCCGCTTATATATATTACTGACGAAAACAAACCGTCCCCGCTCAATGCGCCGGGCTTTTGCATGCTTCTTAGAAAACACCTCTCGGGAGCAAAAATAATCGGCGTCACACAGTTTGGTATGGAGCGCGTCATTAATTTTGAGCTTGAACACCTCGACGAGCTTGGCGACCTGTGCCGGAAATATCTAATCGTAGAGCTTATGGGCAAGCACAGCAATATTATATTTTGCGAAAAAGAAGACGACAAATTGCGTATCATTGACAGTATAAAACGTATCAGCAGCTTTGTAAGCTCCGTTAGGGAAGTTCTTCCCGGCAGGGATTATTTTATTCCTAATACTATGGAAAAATACAACCCGCTTGCATTTGACGACGAAATTATGTCGCATATAACTGAAAAACCCGTCAGTCTGCAAAAAGCGATATACACGACGCTAACGGGATTCAGCCCGATTGCGGCCCATGAAATATGCGAGCGCGCAGGCCTGAACGGCGACGTGGCGGCAGGCTCCCTTGACAACGGCGGAAAGCTGAATCTGTATTCCGCAATTGATTCATTCGTTTCAGACATAAAAAACAACCTATATACTCCCTGCATCGTATACGACGGCGACAAGCCAATTGAATTTGGAGTATTCAATATGACGTGCTATTCCGGAATGCACACAAGGACCTTTGACACGGTAAGCGAAATGCTCATTTGTTATTATTCGGAAAAAAATAATCATACGCGTATTAAGCAGAAATCTTCCGACCTTAGAAGGATTGTGTCTACGGCGCTCGAACGCAATAGAAAAAAGCTTGATTTGCAGCTAAGACAGTTTAAAGACACTGAAAAACGCGACAAATACAAGGTATACGGAGAACTTCTGACAACGTACGGGTACAGCGCCGCAAAAGGCGACAAAGAACTTGTCTGCAACAACTATTATACCGGGGAGGATATTGAGATACCGCTCAATACGGAACTATCTCCGATTGACAACGCAAAAAAATATTTTGACAGATACTCAAAATTAAAAAGGACATACGATGCGCTGAAAATACAAATTGAGGAAACAAAATCCGAGATTGACCACCTCGAATCAATCAGCAACTCGCTCGATATAGCAACTATGCTCGACGACCTTAACATAATTAAAGAAGAGATGACTGCCTCCGGCTACATCAGAAAAAATACAGGTAACAGGAAAAAACAGCAAAAAACCCCGGCAAGCAAGCCGCTTCACTACGTTTCAAGCGATGGTTTTGACATATATGTCGGAAAAAATAATTATCAGAACGATGAACTTACATTCGGAAACCAGTCTCAGGGCGACTGGTGGTTCCACTCGAAAGGGATAGCGGGCTCGCACGTTGTGTTAAAATCTGCTGGCAGAAAAGTCAGCGACAGGGCGTTCGAGGAAGCGGCATCCCTTGCCGCATATTACTCCAAAGGAAGGGAATCGGGCAGGGTGGAAATTGATTACACAGAGCTTAAAAACGTAAAAAAACCAAAGGGAAGCAAACCTGGTTTTGTTGTGTATTATACCAATTATTCCATGGTTGCGCCCACCGCCATATCAGACCTCAAGGAAATTATAGATTAAGTTACGCAAACGCTTACTCCGCAGGATATTCGTTCATCTGCAAGGCGGATTTTCGACGGCGTAGCGGTGTCTATGGCTAGAAAGTTCAACGCAGCAGATGAGCGAAGAGACAAGTTCGTTTGCCTGAATATAATAAGGAGCATGATGGCGAAAAAGATTATAGCAGAAAGGATAAATTGCCACAGGTAAAAAACATACATTTTTGACTGTGGCTTAGTGAAAATTATGATTAAAACCGACTGTCATATGCATACGGCAATTTCATCAGATTCGGACACTCCGATGGAGGAGATGGTACGCGCTTCTATAGCTTCCGGCCTTGAAGCAATTACCTTCACTGAGCATATGGACTGGGAATTTCCCGAAACATACGACCTTGATTTCATATTTGACCCCGACGTATATTTTGCCGAGACGGAAAGGGTAAGAAAACTGTACGGCAGTAAAATTACAATTTTAAACGGGGTAGAGCTCGGATTAAAGAATAACCTGAAAAAAAACTACGACACGCTTCTGAAAGAGTATAACTGGGATTTTGTTATCGGCTCAACACATCTTGTGGACGATACCGACCCCTACTATACCGATTACTGGAACAGCGGAACCGAGCAAGAATGTATAAAAAGATATTTTGCGTCTGTATATGATAACATCAGAGCATATAACAATTTTGACTCGCTCGGACACCTTGATTACATCTTAAGGTATGCGCCAGGAAACCCGGCCGCATACTCATATGACGATTGTAAAGGAATCATAGACAGCATACTACGTTATATAATTAAAATGGATATCGCCCTTGAAGTCAATACTTCAGGATATGAAAGTATTGGCAGCCCCAACCCTTCGCGTGGCATTATCGAGCGTTATATAAATCTGGGCGGAAAACTCATTACAATCGGTTCCGACGCGCATACGGCTGAATATATCGGTTATAATTATTTCAAACTCTCTAAGCTGCTCATATCGTCAGGAATACACGAATATGCCGTCTATATAAAAAGATGCCCTATTATGAAAAAAATAGCTCTTGATTGACGCGTTTTATTCCCTCATGAAAACTGTCAGCGCATTTTCAAACGCCCTTTGTACGCCTTATACCGCGCGGACATATCCCTGAGTTTTTTTACAATCTCTTTTAACGCCTCTACTGTATAATCTATTTCTTCACATGTGTTAGAATCGCAGATTGTAAACCGCACGGTACCGTATGCATATTCCTCCGGAATATGTAACGCGGCAATGACGTGGGATATTCCGCTTGAGCCGGCATTGCAGGCCGAACCTGTTGAACAGCATATCCCTTTCATGTCAAGCTGTATCTGAATCATCTCACCGTCAAGACACGCAAAAGAAAAACTTACGTTTCCGGGAAGCCTTTTATCAATGCTGCCATTCACGATGACATTTTCAATTTCGTCGGTGACTCTTTTAATAAAATGGTTTCTAAGTTTTGTAATGTATTCCGAATTATAATTGTCTTTTTCCTTACAAATCTGCGCCGCTTTGCCAAATCCGACGATGCCCGGTATATTTTCAGTTCCGGCTCGCATTGCCCTCTCCTGCTTTCCGCCTGACATGATGTGAGACAGTTTGACGCCGTTTTTTACATATAGTAATCCCATTCCCTTAGGTCCGTGGCATTTGTGCGCGCTGGCGCTGAGCATATCGACATTTAATTTTTTAACGTCGATGTCGATGTTTCCGAATGCCTGAACAGCATCCGTATGAACCCATACATTTCGTTCATGGGCAATAGCCGTAATCTCACTGACGGGCTGAATCGTGCCAATTTCATTATTGGCCATCATAACTGACACAAGGATTGTGTCGTTTCGAATTGCCCTTCTAACATGCGCAGGGTCAACAATACCGTTTGTCCCCACAGGTAAGAAAGTTATCTCATATCCGAGTTTCTCAAGCTGCCTGCAGCTGTTTGTTACCGCATGGTGCTCGATTGCAGACGTAATTATATGCTTTCCATTACCACGCAGCGTATAAGCTGTGCCTTTGAGAGCCCAGTTATCAGACTCCGTACCTCCCGATGTGAAATATATTTCTGTCGAATCCGCATTTATCAGGTCAGCAATATGCTTTCTTGCCATATTCATTCCTTTTCTTGCGCCTGTCGCATAACTGTATATTTCAGAAGGATTGGCATATTCCATAGTAAAATATGGAAGCATCTCCTTAATAACATCATCATAAACGGAGGTAGTAGCCGCATTATCAAGATAAATCATACAATAATCACCATTCCTGACTGGTTCTTTTTATCATTATATGAACAAAATGAGAAAAAGTGATTTTTTTGTCTAATCCTCATCCTTTAGGTATTCCTGCACAATGAATCTTGGTCTGGATTTGGTTTCCATATATATCTTACCTATATATTCCCCTATCACGCCTATAGCAAGAATCTGAAGCCCCCCAAGCGCCCATACGGAAACCATTATACTGCTCCATCCTATCATACTTCTGCCCGTTAAATGTACTATAATAGAATACAGAAGCATCACGATACTGAATAAAAATATAACGCTTCCAAGAGTCGTTATAAGCCGTATCGGTTTTACACTCAAAGACGTTATTCCGTCAAAAGCAAAATGAAGCATTTTCTTTAGCGGATATTTTGATTCACCCGCAAACCGCTCATGTCTTTCGTAGTAAACATTCGTTGACGGAAAACCAATCATAGGCACGATTCCCCTAAGAAAAAGGTTTACTTCTTTGTAATTTTCCATTTCATTAAGAACGCGCTTGCTCATAAGCCTGAAATCGGCATGGTTATATACAATATCGACACCCATGAATAACAACAGCTTATAATATGCCTGCGCGGTGAATCTCTTAAAGAAAGTATCGGTTTTCCTGCTGTTCCTGACACCATAAACAATGTCGAAACCTTCATGATATCTATCAACCATCTCGTCAATAGCATCAATATCGTCCTGAAGGTCGGCGTCCATACATATAACCATGTCGGCGTCTTCTTTCGCATACATTAGACCGCATAAAACGGCATTCTGGTGTCCCCTGTTCCTGGAAAGGCAGATTCCGCGGAACATCTTGTTATTTTTGTGTATATCCTCAATTATTTTCCATGTGTTGTCCTTTGAACCGTCGTTTACATATATTATCCGGCTCTTGGGTGATATTTTATCAGCCTTCATTAACGCGTCATATTTTTCGCTTAATCTCCTGGTAGTTTCCTCCAGAACTTGTTCCTCGTTATAACATGGCACCACCATATATAGTATTTTATCCATATAATTCTCCTTTCGTCCGGCAAATGTGACAGCTACTGTTTTTTCGAGTGGTCCAATACATTTTTTGATGTCCGGTTTTTTCTATTTTGCCATTTATCTTTGTCAAAACTGTTGTCATCATTTTCGTTTTCAATGTCCATGGATTTTTTTAATACCACATTCACAGGCTCGTCGTCATAATAGGACACGGGCTTTGGAACCGGAAGTTTATCAAGCATATTATCGCCGTAGCCGGCGTCCGAATAATTCAAAGACTTTTCTGTATTTTTATTATAACTATCTCCATAACTTTCGGCTCCAATGCCTCCGTAATTACTTCCACTATAACCGGTATCCGCATAATCCGAAGATTCCTCTGAACTGTAATTATCACTGTCTCCGTAGCTCTCGGCTCCGGCGCTTCCGTAATTGCCTCCGCTGTAAGCGGCGTCTGCGTAATCGGAGG
>JAAVXK010000096.1 GCA_022790615.1 Lachnospiraceae bacterium | reverse complement strand
TGAAAATTCATCGGCTGTCTGTGCAGCCTGTTCTCTGAATTTTCAGGGATGTCTGATTATCGAATTTTCAAGGTCCGTCTGCCTCCGCTTTTGTCTTTCAGTGCGTCAGCAAGATATATAATAGCACCTATAATTTGTGTTGTCAACACTTTTTTAAAATTTTTTTTATTTTTCGACGAAACCTTTCCGGCATAGCTTAAAGCGGCGTTTTTCTATAGCCAAAGTACCTGCGCTAATGCCACTAATCTTCATCACACCGGACAATCTGGTAATGTAAATTTTATAAAGGCATCGGGGAAACATTTATAATGAAATACCCCGCAACATAGCTACGGGGTATGCCTAACTTTTATTTAAGACATTCGCCTCAAGAAACGGGGTTATTGTCTGCCGAACTTTAAAATCATTCTTCCTCTACGGCAACAGCAGTCTCTTCAACCACTTCCGTAGCTTCAATATCTTCCTCCGTTCCGGCGTCCTCCGATACGCTTATATCATCTCCGAATTCTTCCTCATATTCTTCCTCAAACTCACCATCAAATTCATCGACTGATATGTGAGCCAGCGAATCCGTATTAAGGCTCACGTCACGGTAACGCTTCATACCGGTGCCGGCAGGAATAAGCTTACCTATAATTACATTTTCCTTAAGGCCGATAAGAGGGTCAACCTTTCCTTTAATTGCAGCCTCCGTAAGAACCTTTGTAGTCTCCTGGAAAGACGCCGCCGAAAGGAATGAGTTGGTTGCAAGAGACGCCTTCGTAATTCCCAGCATTACCTGCTTTCCTTCAGGCGGTTCTTTTCCTTCCTCAGTAAGCCTTACAACTTCATCCTCGTAATCGAGTGCGTCTACCATCGTGCCCGGCAGGAATGAGGAATCCCCATTATTCTCTATACGTATCTTCTTAAGCATCTGACGCACGATTACCTCAACATGCTTATCGTTAATCTCAACACCCTGCAGGCGGTATACTCTCTGCACTTCCTGTATCATATAATCCTGTACGGCACGCACGCCCTTTATCTTAAGAAGGTCGTGCGGGTTAATACTACCCTCGGTCAGCTCATCGCCGGCCTCAAGCTCCTGTCCCTCAAGGACTTTAATTCTTGAGCCGTACGGAATCAGATATGCTTTCGACTCTCTCGTCTCAGGATTGGTTACAATTACTTCTCTCTTCTTTTTCGTATCTTTTATCGTAACAGTTCCGGCAAACTCGGAAATAATTGCAAGTCCTTTCGGCTTTCTTGCCTCAAACAGCTCCTCGACACGGGGAAGACCCTGCGTAATGTCATCACCGGCAACTCCTCCCGTATGGAACGTACGCATCGTAAGCTGTGTACCAGGCTCGCCGATTGACTGTGCAGCAATAATACCTACAGCCTCTCCTACCTGTACTGCCTCTCCGGTCGCCATATTGGCGCCGTAGCATTTTGCGCATATACCTACATGTGACTTACATGTAAGTATTGTACGGATTTTAATCTTCGCTTTTGCGCCCTGCTCTTTAACAGCCTTTGTCTCCACGATACGTTTCGCACGTTTCGGAGTAATCATATGATTTGCCTTAACTATGATTTCACCGTTATCGTCATAGATCGTTTCACACGAATATCTTCCTGTTATTCTATCCTCAAGGCTTTCGATTTCTTCGCGTCCATCCATAAACGCCTTAATTTCCATGCCCGGAATCTCGTCCGTATTCCTGCAGCAGTCAACTTCACGTATAATAAGTTCCTGCGATACATCGACAAGCCGCCTGGTCAGATAACCCGAATCGGCCGTTCTGAGGGCTGTATCTGAAAGTCCTTTTCTTGCTCCATGCGCCGATATAAAATATTCAAGTACGTCAAGACCTTCACGGAAATTTGACTTAATAGGAAGCTCAATAGTTCTACCTGAAGTATCTGCCATAAGGCCACGCATACCTGCAAGCTGTTTAATCTGCTTGTCAGAACCACGGGCGCCCGAATCAGCCATCATATATATATTATTATATTTATCAAGGCCGTCCATAAGCGCCTTTGTAATCTGTCCATCGGCTTCTTCCCATGCGCGAATTACAGCCTTATAACGCTCTTCTTCAGTCAACAGTCCTCTCTTAAAACTTCTTGTTATTTTTTCAACAACGTTTTCAGTATCAGAAAGAATCTGTTCCTTAGCTTCAGGCACGGTCATATCGGATATTGAAACCGTCATCGCCGCACGAGTTGAATATTTGTAACCAAGCGCCTTAATGGAGTCAAGCACTTCGGCGGTCTTCGTTGCACCGTGAACATTAATACACTTTTCAAGAAGTCTCTTAAGACCTTTCTTTCCTATGTGTTCGTCTATCTCAAGTTTAAGGAAATTATCCGGATTGCTTCTGTCAACATATCCAAGATCCTGAGAGATAATTTCATTAAATATAAAACGTCCAAGCGTGGATTCAATCATTCTTGATTCTTCCACACCTTCCGCGTTAATACCCGTTCTTCTTACCTTAATGCGGGAATGAAGCGTAATATAACCATTTTCATATGCCGTTATCGCCTCATTTACACTCTTAAAGCATTTGCCCTCACCGAGAGCCCCTTCTCTTTCCTGCGTAAGATAGTATATTCCAAGGACCATATCCTGAGACGGAACCGCAACGGGTCCGCCGTCGGACGGTTTCAAAAGGTTGTTCGGCGACAGAAGAAGGAAACGGCACTCCGCCTGTGCTTCCACCGACAATGGAAGATGCACAGCCATCTGGTCTCCATCAAAGTCCGCGTTGAACGCCGTACATACGAGCGGATGAAGCTTGATGGCTTTACCTTCGACAAGCGTAGGCTCAAATGCCTGAATTCCGAGTCTGTGGAGCGTAGGAGCACGGTTAAGCATAACCGGATGCTCTTTTATCACTTCTTCAAGCACATCCCAAACCTCAGATTGGAGTCTCTCAACCATTTTCTTGGCTGATTTTATATTATGAGCCGTACCCTGTGCAACAAGCTCTTTCATTACAAACGGCTTGAACAGCTCAATAGCCATTTCTTTCGGAAGCCCGCACTGGTATATTTTAAGCTCCGGTCCCACAACGATAACCGAACGTCCGGAATAGTCCACACGTTTTCCAAGAAGGTTCTGTCTGAAACGTCCCTGTTTTCCTTTCAGCATGTCAGACAATGATTTAAGCGCGCGGTTTCCAGGCCCTGTTACAGGCCTTCCCCTTCTTCCGTTATCTATAAGAGCGTCAACTGCCTCCTGAAGCATACGTTTTTCATTTCTAACAATGATATCCGGCGCTCCAAGTTCAAGAAGACGGTTCAGTCTGTTGTTTCTATTAATGATTCTTCGGTATAAATCATTCATATCAGAAGTTGCAAACCTTCCGCCGTCAAGCTGTACCATCGGACGAAGGTCCGGCGGAATTACAGGAATAACGTCAAGTATCATCCATTCCGGCTTGTTGGAGGACTCACGGAAAGCCTCAACAACCTCAAGCCTTTTAATAATCCTTGCGCGTTTCTGCCCGCTTGAGCTTTTGAGCTCCGCCTTAAGTTCCTCGCTCTCTTTGTCAAGGTCTATCTCTGAAAGAAGCTGCTTTATCGACTCGGCTCCCATTCCAACCTTGAAACCGTCGCCAAACTTCTCCCTTGCATCCTGATATTCCATCTCTGAAAGGACCTGCTTATACTCAAGTTCTGAGGAACCCGGGTCAAGAACTATATATGATGCGAAGTAAAGAACCTTCTCAAGTATTCTCGGGGAAATGTCCAGCACAAGCCCCATACGGCTTGGTATTCCCTTAAAGTACCATATATGCGACACCGGGGCCACAAGGGAAATGTGTCCCATTCTTTCCCTTCTTACGCTTGCCTTTGTAACTTCAACTCCACAACGGTCGCATATGATTCCCTTATGCCTTATCTTTTTATATTTACCGCAGTGACACTCCCAGTCCTTGCTTGGTCCAAATATCTTTTCACAGAAAAGACCATCTTTCTCAGGCTTTAAGGTACGGTAATTGATTGTTTCAGGTTTTGTAACTTCTCCCCTTGACCATTCAAGTATTTTCTCCGGCGATGCAAGTCCGATTTTAATTGCATCGTAAGTTATATTTTCAACATTGTTATCAATCTTACTTATTGCTGGCATTCGCTGCACGTCCTTTCCTGTCCGCTATACGACTATATTAAAATTTCAGAATATCAAGATTCAATTCTTCCTCCTCGTAGGTATCTACGCTTTCCGAATTAAGCTCGGATAAATCTGATGCCTCTGTATAACCTGCCGCCTCGAATGATTCTCCCTTATCATAACGATAATCGTCACCTTCTATAAGAGGTGTTATATCCCCGTCATTTTCATCAACACTCTCGGTCATCTTAACCTCGTTGCCATCCTCGTCAAGAACTGTGACGTCAAGCGCAAGCGACTGAAGTTCTTTCAGGAGAACCTTGAATGACTCCGGAATACCCGGGTCCGAAATATTGTCTCCCTTAATAATTGCCTCATAAGTTTTTACACGTCCGACTACATCATCCGATTTGACGGTAAGTATTTCCTGAAGCGTATATGCAGCGCCGTATGCCTCAAGAGCCCATACCTCCATCTCTCCAAATCTCTGTCCGCCGAACTGCGCCTTACCGCCGAGAGGCTGCTGTGTAACCAGCGAATAAGGACCGGTTGAACGCGCATGAATCTTGTCATCAACAAGATGATGCAGTTTCAGATAATGCATGAAGCCGACTGTTACTGGACTGTCAAAGTATTCTCCGGTCCTTCCGTCACGCAGATGCACTTTTCCATCTCTGTTAATAGGTACTCCGGCCCATTCCTTCCTGTATTCCTGATTCGTAAGAAGGAACTGCATAACATCCTCATCTATTATATCTTTATATTTCTTCTCGAACTCCTCAAGACTTGTATTGACATAGTCGTTCGCAAACTCAAGGGTATCCATAATATCATACTCGTCAGCGCCGTCAAATACCGGCGTTGCCACATTAAAGCCCAGTACTTTTGATGCAAGACTGAGATGTATCTCAAGCACCTGTCCAATATTCATTCGAGAAGGAACTCCGAGCGGGTTAAGGACTATGTCAAGCGGTCTTCCGTTTGGAAGGAACGGCATATCCTCAACAGGGAGAACCCTCGAAACTACACCCTTGTTTCCATGTCTTCCGGCCATCTTGTCGCCGACCTGGATTTTTCTCTTCTGTGCAATATATATACGAACGGTTTTATTTACTCCCGGCGGAAGTTCGTCTCCGTTCTGTCTTGTAAATACTTTTGCGTCCACGACGATTCCAAACTCGCCGTGCGGCACCCTGAGGGATGTATCCCTTACTTCCCTTGCTTTCTCACCGAAGATTGCACGCAGAAGTCTTTCCTCTGCCGTAAGTTCCGTCTCCCCTTTAGGAGTAACCTTTCCTACAAGAATGTCTCCGGCGCGAACCTCGGCGCCTATACGGATAATTCCGCGCTCGTCAAGGTTTTTGAGCGCGTCGTCTCCGACGCCCGGCACATCTCTCGTTATATCTTCCGGTCCAAGCTTTGTATCACGCGCTTCGGCCTCATATTCATTGATATGAACTGACGTGTACACATCCTCCTGCACTAGCCTCTCGCTAAGAAGAACGGCGTCCTCGTAATTGTAACCCTCCCATGTCATGAAACCGATAAGAGGATTCTTTCCAAGGGCAATCTCACCGCCGGCTGTCGAAGGACCGTCGGCAATAACCTGACCGGCTTCCACATGATCTCCCTTGACAACAATCGGTCTCTGGTTCATACATGTACCCTGGTTACTTCTCACGAACTTGGCAAGCGTATACTCATCAAGCGCGCCATCGTCACGTCTTATTAATATTTTATTTGAGGCGGACTTCTCTACGGTTCCCGCATTTTTGGCAACTACGCAGTTTCCTGAATCTACCGCAGCCTTGAACTCCATACCTGTTCCCACAACCGGCGCTTCCGTAACAAGCAGCGGCACTGCCTGACGCTGCATGTTCGAACCCATAAGCGCACGGTTTGCATCGTCATTTTCAAGGAACGGAATCATTGCTGTCGCAACAGAGAACACCATCTTTGGAGATACGTCCATGAAATCAATTTTGGTTTTCTCAAACAAAGATGTTTCCTCACGGTAACGTCCGGAAATATTATTATTTACAAAATGTCCCTCATCATCAAGAGACTCGTTCGCCTGTGCTATATGATACTTATCCTCCTCGTCTGCGGTCATATACACAACCTCGTCAGTGACAATCGGATTCTCAGGGTCTGATTTGTCAACTTTACGGTACGGGGCCTCGACAAATCCATACTCGTTAATCCGCGCATAAGAGGCAAGCGAATTGATAAGTCCGATATTCGGTCCTTCCGGCGTCTCTATAGGACACATTCTTCCATAATGGGAATAGTGGACGTCCCTGACCTCGAATCCTGCCCTGTCCCTTGAAAGACCACCCGGTCCCAAGGCCGACAAACGCCTCTTATGTGTCAGCTCACTGAGCGGATTATTCTGGTCCATGAACTGCGACAGCTGCGAACTACCAAAGAATTCCTTTACCGCAGCCGTTACAGGCTTTATGTTAATAAGCGACTGCGCCGAAATGTCGCTCAAATCCTGGCTCGTCATCCTCTCGCGGACAACTCTCTCCATTCTTGAAAGACCGATTCTGTACTGATTCTGCAAAAGCTCTCCAACCGCACGGATACGTCTGTTTCCAAGATGGTCGATATCATCGTCCGTTCCAATCTTATATTCAAGATGCATGTTATAATTTATGGATGCAAATATATCTTCTTTTGTTATATTCTTAGGAATAAGCTCGTTTACACGCCTGCGGATTGCATCAATTCTCTCGTCCTCATCCTCAAACTCCTCAAAAATCTCTGCAAGAACAGGGTAATATACTTCCTCGGTTATACCAATCTTACGCTTATCCACATTCGGCATATATGTGCTAAGGTCTACCATAAGGTTTGAAAGCACTTTGACTTCTACGACTTCAGTAACCGGAATCTGCTTTTCAACACCGTCCTTAATGCTTTCCTCATAATGCGTACGCTCAGCCCTGACCCAAATTGCAGGTATTGCGGCATTCTGTATTTTGTCTGCAAGCTCCTCGGTTATGACAGTACCGGATTCGGCAATTATCTCTCCCGTACCCTCGTCCACAACGTCTTTCGTAAGCAGCTGTCCCGCAACCCTGTTGCGAAGCGCAAGCTTTTTGTTAAACTTATACCGGCCGACCTTCGCAAGGTCATATCGTCTCGGGTCAAAAAACATATTGTCAATGAGAGTCTTTGCGCTGTCTACCGAAAGCGGCTCACCCGGCCTGAGTTTCTTGTACAGTTCGAGAAGTCCGTCATTATGGTTATCCGACGCATCCTTTGCCATACTTGCAATGAGCTTTGGCTCCTCACCAAACATTTCAATTATTTCTTCGTTAGTTCCGACGCCGAGCGCCCTAATAAGCACCGTTATCGGAACTTTACGGTTTCTATCCACACGAACGTAAAATACATCATTGGAATCTGTTTCATACTCAAGCCACGCACCGCGGTTTGGTATTACAGTACAGGAAAACAGCTCCTTACCAATTTTATCACGACTAATTGCATAATAAATTCCAGGAGAACGAACAAGCTGGCTTACAATGACACGCTCGGCGCCATTAATCACGAAAGTACCCGTCGCTGTCATTAGCGGAAGGTCTCCCATGAATATAGTATGCTCTTTAATTTCTTCCTCGCCAATCTCCTTGCCCTTGTTATGGAGACGAACGGTTACTTTTAACGGAGCGGCATAAGTAGCATCTCTCTCCTTACATTCCTCAATAGTATATTTCTTATCTTCCTCGCATAATTTGAAATCAACAAATTCAAGGCTAAGATTGCCACTAAAGTCAGTTATCGGGGATATATCCCTGAAAACTTCCTTAAGTCCCTCATTGAGAAACCATTTGTAAGAATTTGTCTGGACTTCAATAAGGTTGGGCATTTCCAAAACATCTTTCTGTCTTGAAAAGCTCATTCTGTAATTGCTGCCCATTTTGACCTGACGTATCCTGTTTTTTTCCATTAATGCTTACACTCCTTATACTTTTAGAGTCCAAGGGAGCTCACCCCTTATGTGCAGAGCCATTCAGACAGGTTGTCTGTATCTGCAAAATCCAGAATTAAATTATAACTCCGCTTTTCAAAAAACCTGTTGATTTTTGAAATTAATATGATACAATATCTATAAAAGTGCATAGATAGGTCTATCACACCACAATAAGCAAACTCCATGATAGCATGTTTTATCAAGGGTGTCAAGCGTTTTTGTAGACAAAATTAATAACACTTAATTGATAAAATATATAGGATTCCATATTATCTTTTACTTATTTGAACAGATTTATAATATCATCCCTTTCCGCAATAAAACATGTAAACGTCCTCAAGGTTTTCCCCTTTCACATATTGTATAAGCTTTTTCGGCGAATCGTCCGAAATCAGTTCCCCGTCTTTCATTATCAATATCCTGTCAGCTATGCTTTCCACATCGCTTACAACATGCGTAGATATAATGATTATTTTGTTTTGCGAAAGGACATCAATGTATTTTCTGAAATTAATCCGTTCTTTTGGGTCAAGCCCTGCGGTCGGCTCGTCAAGAAGCAGAAGCGCAGGTTCGCCTAACAGGGCCTGCGCCAACATAACCCTCTGTTTCATACCGCCCGAAAATCCTTCAATCTTTTTATCCGCTGCCTCGGTCAGATTAACGGTTTCTAACAGCTCATTTATCTGCGTCTTCGCTATCTTTTTCTTCATTCCTTTTAACTCCGCCATATAAAACAAAAAGGCACGCGCCGAAAATTGTCCGTAAAATCCCTGCTGCTGCGGCATATATCCTATAACACCCCTATAGCCTGCACCAAGTTTCAGTATGTCCGTGCCGTTATATGTTATCATTCCGGAATCTCTTTTCAGATTATCCGTTATCATATTCATAAGCGTGCTCTTACCTGCTCCATTCGCTCCGAGCAGCCCATAGATGCCATTTTCAAAAGTGAATGAAAAATTTTTAAGAGCCGTTTTTTTACCATAAGACTTTGTAACCTTTTCTAAATGAAGCACACATCTTCCCCCCCATACTAATCCTCTTTCATCCGCACTACATCAGCTGTTCTCATTGACGTATTTGGTCATTTTGTCCTGAATCACATTCACTGTATCCTCCAGGCTCCGGCCCCCGTCCAGATACTTCATTACGTCGTCTTCCATGACTTCAAGCATAGGGCTGCTGTCAACTCTGAACGTGGCTCTGCTTATAAGCTCTTTCAGCAGGGCAATGTCTTGTTCGCCTGCGGGCCCGGTCATAATATTGTAACCGTGCTGCACCCTTAACGGTTCAACCTCTATGCCATCCTCATCCGTATATTTTTCTGTTGCAACGGCCCTTGTAACCATTTTGTCAAAATCCTTCTTTGAAACAGGTATTCCATCCTCAGAGTCATAACTATATTTGTTATAACTGCCTGTCATCAGCTCCTTCAGAACATTCCATACCGCTTCCTTATTATCCGAAACCGACGACATGGCAAACACGCTTCCCGAAGCACGGAGGGATATCTCACCCCCCGATTCTGACGGATATCCCAGATAAACCGTATCACTGCCGAATACAACGTCATTATATTGAATATCCACAGGCCCTTTTACCGGCTCTATTCCGAATAAAAGTTTGCCATCCTTCAATAACAGCGGCCACTCATTCATAGTATCGGTATCGTCTTTTATCCTTTTAAGCGCATAACACATTTCAAGCAGGCTCCTAAAGCCGCTGCTGTCAAAATTACATTTTCCATTCTCCCAGTCAACGTACGTTCCCATGCTGCCCGACATAAGCGCCCTGAACACTCCGTATCCCGAAGAATCCTTGAACAACAACATTCCCTTTGGTTGTGATTTATAATATTTTACTAAATCCTCCATCGTCCATCCCGCTTCAAATGAACCCGTCTTGCTTTTGCGTCCGGCAATCGCACACAGTTTAAAATTCTTCATTATAACATACTGCTTTTTAGCAATCGCCGTCGCATCCAGATATCCGTCCACGAAATAATCTTTATTGAGAACCTCATCCTTTTCCATAAAAGGCGTCAAATCCTCCAGCATATTTTTTGCAATGAGATTATCCACATCCATATTCCCAAGAACGTATATGTCAGGAACATTTCCCGCTATAATATCGCGCATCATCTGGTCAACCGGCGGATTCCCGTCCATTCCGTAACCCACATAATCTATCCTGTATTCGCTGTTGTTCCTGTTATACGCACTGAGCGCAAGCTTCAGGTCACTGTCATTCTCATATATTCCCGCCATCCTAATTACTCTTCTGTTATCCTCTTCATTTGACGACCTCTCTAACAGGATAATCTGGTTTTCATCTCCATCTCCCGTTGAATCATATGCAAACAGATATCTGACATCATCCATCTGTGCACAATACAGCAGGGAACTTCTGTCCAAAGCCTGTTTTTTCAAATTAACCGCCTGTTTTAACTCCTTTGTTTCCGTATCATATGAATACACCCATTCGTTCCCCGCAAGCAGAAGACAGCCGTCATAATCATATACCACGGCAGCCGATATGCTCTTATCATTAAGCTCTTTCAGGCTGTCCTTATCAATTTTCCCCGACTCAAAATCCACATACCGGTATTCCGACCCCGTCTCGGTTCCAGACTCGAGTACCATACGCCCGCCCCCATCAACATATCCAAGAGTATATATATCATTACATTCCATCTTTTTAACCAGTCTGCCGTCCGCATCATATTTTAACATATATAATTTGTTCATAGTATCATCATCCATTGAAGATATATATGTGTTTCCTTCCCTGTCGCCCGCGCATTTTAACCATATCGATACATCCTCATCCTTTTCAAGCTCCGTGCATGACTTCCTTGTTCCGTCCGTGCCGTACACCATTTTCAAAACCTGCACATAAGACATCTGTCCGTCCCATGCCTTATAACGATAGTATATCTGCAAATCCCCGTCAGCCGAAATATTCATCGAATTTATATCTCCGACAAACTCATATTCTTTCACCTCAAATGAAAACGAAAAAAGTTCCTCATCTTCTTCCGTTTCCATGTTAAATCTGCGAACACAATAGTCGCATTGCTTATCACTGTTTGTATCCATACAGATACCGTAATACAGGAAGCCTTCATTATAAAAGCATTTGTCCCACGATATGTTCCTGACTGCTTCCGAATTGATTATCCTTGCCGAAAATGTATCGGACGTTTCCTCAATATCTCCTGATGAACCGGAAACATGCAACACTTCCCCCTCTGCGCCTGGAGCAGCTGTTTCCTCAACCAAATCCGTCAAATCCTCTTTACATCCGCCAAAACAAAACATACACATTACAATCGCAATACTTAACAATACCTTCTTCATGCCATCACCCCTCATCTGATATTAAGCCACCTTCTGTAAGTATATACAAGGCATATTCCCGAAACAATTATACATATAATAATCGGCGCCGCCGCCAATATAAGACACGGCATCTTCGTCACATAATACGGCGCACCATTAACAACACATAGCGGTATAAGCCCAAGCGAAACGATATATGCATGCTCAATCTTTTTTGCATAAGATGAAATCAGCATGGCAATACAGGCACACATCTGCATTGTCAATATTCTTACCGCATACCATAACACAATCAATCCGCCTATACTGATTGTAAACCCTACATCCTCAAACATTCTGATATTCTGAACCGGCGCGCCCACGCCCTTAAGTTTGTACTTAAGTAAAACTTCATACATCTGTACCGATACCATACATACTGATGCCAAAAAAGCGCACCCAAACCCGTATATTGTCTTCCGTCTGAAAACAGCGCCCCTTCCCTTTCGGGTTGACGACACAACAATATGTGTACCGGCGCTATATTCCGAAGTATATAACGGCGCGACCATCAAAACCACTGTGATTATTACTACTATTCCCTCAAGCAGTCTCTTAAAGAGGCTGTTTTCCCCAAACAGCAATTCATATCCTTTATCATTCACAAACCATCCTTTTATTCCCCTGTCCTCAAGGCTCCGGGCATATACTAGCCGTTCATTTAATAGTTCAAACATTTTCACATATGCGTTTTCCTCGTATCCTTCTTCGCCTGTATTATTATTTATAATCTCCTTGGCAGTATCCTCGAGCCTGTTATATTCTTTTAAAGATGCGTCATCAATCTCACATGTATACGTATCATAAAATTGGTCGAGAAGTTCACGGCCGGGACTGATAAAAAGCAGAGTCTTATCCACATTTGTTATGATGAGATATAAAAATACCGCAAAAATAACAATTCCTTTTTTATGAACAAGCATCTTATATATTTCATAACCAAAACCGTGAAAATGACAAAGAATCCTTCTGCATCTCCTCATAATCCCATCAGCCAATGTCTCCAATAATCCCGGTGAATATAACGGCTTTACGATAATTCCTCCTGCGATGGAACATGCACCGAAGATAAGAACCAGAACCATGATAATTATCCCTGAATACTCCCGCAGGTTAAAAAGCAATCCTGCAAATGCAAAATTTGTATATCCGGTAAATATCTCACGCGGATTAATAAAAAAATAAATGTTAGTATACTTCAATATGGATAAAGGATTTCCCGGCAATATAAAGATATATAAAAAATATTCCGCCACATACACGCAGACACATAGAATCATCCCGAGGTTCCTGTTATGAATAAACGATAATACCGTCCAGACAAACAATCCTTCAACCGCGAGAGCCGCCGAAAGAAAAAGCACATAATATACAAAAAAACACAGCAGGGACACCGGAAGCACAAAGTCCTGCAGCCTGTCGACAGATTGCGCCGAATCAAATAAAATTCCTGCTCCGCCATAATTCACAAAACAGGTCACAAGAATACTTATCACCAGTACAGTCTGCGTTATCAGTGAAACACCAAGAAGCATAATAAGTCTTTTCACGGCAAGCCGCAGCCTGCCGCCGCTGCAGGTGTGTATGATCTGCCACAGCCCAAGCTTACGTTCATCAATAAAAGTAATGACGGTAAACAGCATAATTACAAAACCGATAATATACATCGCGTCATAATCAAAAAAACATTCTATGGCATAATCGTTTATATCCGAAAGTTCAACTCCCGAAATATTTCCGTAATCTTTTTCAGTCTTGATTATGTTCTTATACGCAAAACTGTCCTCATCTGAAAAAATACTTATTTCGAGCATCCTGTCTTTTTCATCGGATATACGCTCAATCTTCTTATAAAAATCCTCATGCTGCTTATCCTGTCTGTCTTGCAGCTCCTGTACAAACCCTCTCAACGATTCCGGAGAACGGATTATGCTGAGTGTACCCAACTGGGAATATTGAAAAAGTATAATATTAGCAATAAACAGCAGCAACACGGGTATTATATATGTCTTTTTAAATAAAACTCGTTTTATTTCACCCACTTACCACCACTTCCTTTACAGGTGTACAGTACACTAATCCGTCCCCTCAATAACCGTTTCCTTTGACGTCTCTATATTAAAAAGGCTGAATTTGCCGCTTTCATAATCCCGAAAAAGAAGATTCTCCCCATCAGACCACATAGCCCTTTTGCCTTCCGTATTAAAATCGCATATTTCCCTGCCATCGTAATCAACCATCTTCATATGACTGTTTGAAGCATCTTCAATTTCAATATACCTGTATTTGTCATCACGGAATATCCCCGCCACCTGTACATTTTCCAATTTATATACAGACCTGTTGTTGTTCCCATCAATATCCGACGCAAAAAACTCAAGCTTTTTGTCCATCATTGTCCCCATATCCCTGTCACGTAACATAGAGTGTACCGTATCAGCATAACATGCCTCAAACATCTGGTCACTGGGAACAGGTATATCGGTCACACTTCCATCTTTGCCATTATAGCAGTGGCCGGCAGTCTCCTCATCTTCTGCTTTCTGTGACGGACTCTTATATATACTGGAAGAAAAATATATGTTGTCTTCATCTGTACTAACCAGATGAATTACCGGTGAATAACCTTTTACTTTAAACACATCATCCATGCCGTCATCTTTGAGTGACACGCGGTATAAAATCTGCTCCCTTTCATTTTCGCCATCCTCCTGCAGCCAGTTGACAGCCAGATAACCAACTCCCCTATGTATAATAAATTCAGCAGAATACGCCGTATCCTCACCCTCTGTCTGAAACAATGTTCTTACCTTGCTCTTTTCACTCCCATCCATACTCAATTTATACAAATCCATACTTCCGTTCTTTACTTCTTCCGCCATTACATAGACAGAACCGTCATTCACATAGACTCCGTAAAGCCCCTCATAATATGCATTACATGACGAACCATCATGTGTACAGTTTGGTTTACTGCATAACGGCGTTGACGTATATGAATTTTTATCTATAAAACAGACAAGGCAATCATCTTCATCAACGGCGTAAAATCCCTTATCCGAGTATGCCCCCGTCCTTACAATCGAGAAACTCTGGTTATCGCTGAAATTTTCTTCACTTTCATCCTTACACCCTGCTAGTATAACAGCAGCAAATAAAGCTATTATTAATATTTTTTTCACTACAATCCCCCCACGAAATCTCGTTCCTGCGATATTCCCGGATAAAAGCACGCAAATTAATTATCCGGAAGCATTGCAAACATTAAAAACCTTGTTGTTAGTTACATTGATGTCTTTTATTATTTTAGACATTGTATACACATCTTTAATAAAAGAATATTTCCTGCAATAATTTTTGTCAACACTATCGCAGGAAATATTATACTTATTTTATTATATACTGCAATATATTCGTTTACTCAATCGGAAACTGAAGCTATTCGTATTAATAAAAATAATAGAACAAGCAAAATATTATGTTCAATTCAAAAAAAGCTGACGCATAACACGTCAGCTTTTCTGATTCAATATTACAGGAATACCCGTGGCATCCAAATGTACATTTCCAATTACTTAAGCGTACAAACAGCGCCCTCTGCCTCAAGCTTTCCTTTGAGCTCGTCAGCCTCTGCCTTAGAAACGCCTTCCTTGATAACCTTAGGAGCTCCCTCAACAACTTCCTTAGCTTCCTTAAGTCCAAGACCCGTAGCGTCACGTACAACTTTGATAACCTTAACCTTGTTAGGGCCTGCCTCTGTGAGCTCTACGTCGAACTCTGTCTTCTCCTCAGCTGCCGCTCCTGCATCAGCGCCTGCTGCTACAGCTACAACGCCTGCTGCTGCGGATACGCCAAATTCCTCTTCACATGCCTTTACTAAATCATTTAATTCTAATACGCTCATGCCTTTGATAGCATCGATAAATTCCTGAGTTGTCATTTTATATACCTCCGTTATAAATGTTTTTAATACTTTACTTACTATACTTCAAATCCTGTTTTCAATTACTTTCCATTATTCTGCCGCAGCATCGCCTTTTTCTGCAATCTGCTTAATAACACGAGCAAAGTTTGCGATAGGTGACTGCAGGCTTCCAAGAAGCTTCGAGATAAGGACATCTCTTGACGGGATATCAGCGATAACCGACATTCCCTCGGCGTCGTAGTATGTTCCCTCAATAACTCCCGCTTTGAATTCAATCTCAGGATTCTCCTTAGAAAACTCCTTTATAATTCTTGCAGGGGCAGTTGCATCATCCATACCGAACGCTACAGCCGTAGGTCCTTCCAGACTGGAATCAAGCTGCGCAAAATCCGTGCCCTCAAATGCCAGATGAAGCATCGTATTTTTATATACCTTATATACGACTCCCGCTTCGCGAAGCTTTGAACGCAGAACCGTATCCTGTGCAACCGAAAGTCCTCTGTAGTCAACAAGGACAGCTGCCGATGCTTCTGACGCATACTGTTTGATTTCATCAACGACAGGCTTCTTAAGTTCAACTTTTGCCATTTTCGTATACCTCCTGTATTATTTTGCTTTGCTGCTAATACGAAAATATGAAAAAGAGTTTGTATTACAAAAGGCTCTTTCTGCGAAGACACAGAAAGAGCCTGAAAATTCAGTTTCATTCTCCTCGGCAGGCGATATACTATTCGATACTCTTTAAATTATACAAATACCTGCTGTCTTCGGCAACAATGCAATGTTTATTTTATATATAATATACATATTTGTCAAGCAAAACATTCCGTTCAACATATTTGCCGCTCTCACGCATATCCCTGTTTTGTACACAAGGCTGTTTGCAGAGCAGGCTGTTTATGCAAACTGATTTCCGTCAAGACGTATTCCGGGTCCCATAGTAGTGGTAATTGTAACACTCTTAAGATACTGACCCTTCGATGAAGACGGCTTAGCCTTAACAATAGCGCCCATAAGAGTGCTAATGTTATCTGCAAGCTGCTCCTCGGTAAATGAAGCTTTTCCAACCGGTACATGAACAATGTTCGTCTTATCAAGACGATATTCAATCTTACCGGCTTTTATATCATTGACAGCCTTTGTTACATCCATTGTAACAGTACCTGCTTTAGGGTTTGGCATAAGTCCCTTCGGTCCAAGCACACGTCCGAGACGTCCGACAACACCCATCATATCCGGTGTAGCTACCACTACGTCAAAATCTAACCAGCCGTCATTCTGGATTCTTGGAATAAGTTCTTCACCACCTACATGGTCTGCCCCTGCGGCTTCTGCTTCCGCAACTTTATCACCTTTGGCAAACACAAGCACACGAACGGTTTTTCCGGTTCCGTGTGGTAATACAACCGCTCCACGAACCTGCTGGTCTGCGTGACGTCCGTCTACACCCAAACGGATATGAGCCTCTACTGTTTCATCGAATTTAGCAGTTGCTGTCTTCTTAATAAGGCTTATTGCCTCTGCAACTTCATACTGCTTATCACGTTCAATTAATTTAGCAGCTTCTGCATACTTCTTTCCTCTTTTCATTCCCATAACCTCCTAGTGGTAATAACGGGAGCTAATTTTTACGCCCTCCCACGACGTTCTACAAGAAATTGTCTTCCTGCGCTTCATTTCCAAATTATTAATAAAATTAATCTTCAACAACAATTCCCATACTTCTGGCTGTTCCTGATATCATGCTCATTGCGGACTCAATCGTTGCCGCGTTGAGGTCAGGCATTTTAAGTTCTGCAATCTTTTTGATTTCTTCCTTTGAAATTGTTGCAACCTTATCCTTATTCGGCGTTCCCGAACCACTCTCAATTTTACATGCCTTCTTCAAAAGAACTGCAGCCGGAGGTGTTTTTGTAACAAAGCTAAAGCTCTTATCCTGATACACCGTAATAACGACTGGTATAATCATTCCCTCCTGATTCGCTGTCCTGGCATTAAAATCTTTCGTAAACTGAACGATATTAACACCGTGCTGTCCTAATGCAGGTCCGACCGGCGGAGCTGGCGTAGCTTTGCCGGCAGGTATCTGTAATTTAATATATCCTTCTACTTTCTTAGCCATTTTTTAAATGCCTCCTTAAAAATACTCATTATGAATAGCCGTCATTAACCAACGACAGTATGCATTGTCATAATCACACTTTCTCAATATCCATAAAGTCTATCTCTACAGGTGTCTCACGCCCGAACATATCAACATTAATCGTAACAATCTGGCGGCTCTCACTGATACTCTGAACAATACCGTTTGTATTTTCCCAAACACCGGATGTTACTATTACCGAATCACCAACTTCAAACGGAGCAACAATCTCTTCTTTCATCATTGGCTCCATCATCTTAATCTCCTCGTCCGTGAGAGGAACAGGTTTTGAACCCGGTCCGACGAATCCGGTAACGCCCCTGGTATTCCTGACAACATACCACGTGTCATCATTCATAATCATGTGAATTAAAACATATGCAGGAAATAATTTCTTTTGAACCTGTTTTCTTGTCCCGTTTTTTTCCTCAATAACATTTTGAAGCGGAACCCGTACGTCAAGTATCTGATCCTGCAGATTTCTGTTTTCAATTGTTTTCTTTATGTTGTCAGTCACTTTCTGCTCATATCCTGAATAAGTGTGCACAACATACCACCTTGGTTCAGATTTGTTATTTGCTTCAGACATGATAACCTCCTTGCGTGCTTTTCGACACTCAGTTAAAAAGAACAATTACAGAATTGCGTCAAGTCCTATTCGGATGAGGAAATCCATTCCTGCAATTAAGACTCCTAATACTACTGTCGCAGCAAGTACGGCAATAGTCTCTTTCGTCACCTTATCCTTGTCAGGCCATGATATTTTTCCGAACTCGGCTTTCAATCCCTTAAAAAAGCTCTTCTTTGGAGCAGCTTCTGTTTTAGTAGTCTCCTTACCCATAACTCTGCTTCCTCCTTATTTTGTTTCCTTGTGCAAAGTATGCTTTCTGCAAAATCTGCAATACTTTTTAGTTTCCATTCTGTCCGGATGGTTCTTCTTTTCCTTTGTTGTGTCATAATTACGCTGCTGACAATCTGTACAGGCCAATGTAATCTTAACTCTCATATACGTCACCTCCGTAAATTTTTATTCGGAAATTTTAGCGCAAAAAAAAAGACCTATTTCTTCGCTAGTTTAGAATAACACAACCTCCGCCATTTCGTCAATACATATTTGCAAACTTCCGGGACAATCGCCTAAATTTAAACGGCCTTTTACTTTTAATTTGCTTTTACATGTTCAAAAATATACGCAGTATATCAAAAATATGTTATTATAGATTAGCAGCTCTGTTGTACACAACTTCAGACCGGAAAGGATGCGCGCTATGAAGAGAAATGATTTTATATTGGCAGCAGTTATTATAATAATATCCGTGTTCTCCATATTTGCGATGCGTTTTTTTTCAAAGGAAGGGGATTACGTTGTTATTACTGTTGACGGAGTTGCGTATGCAAGTTTTGCCCTGTCAGACGACAGGGTAATTAGAATCGGCGAAAGCGGCCCTGATTATAACACAATTAATATAGAAGACAAAAAAGTATATATCTCCGATGCGGATTGTCCCGACCGCATATGCGTGAACCACCGTCCAATATCAAAAACCGGGGAAACTATCGTATGTCTTCCGCACAGGCTTTCTGTGACAATAAAACAATCCGAAACCGACGATTATTCGTTCGACGCAGTTTCAGAGTAAACTGCCCGGCCGTTTAAGACGTTTCGATAAAATATTATACAGATAAATCGTTACTATAATTAACACTAGAAATTGGAGCTATTATGAAAGAAAACGAATTTAAGACAAAGTCTGCGTATAATATCAGCATGTATGCGATATATGTTGCGCTGGCTTTCATTCTCAGCTATATAGAATCGCTGTTTCCTATATCCATCGGAATTCCAGGCGTCAAACCCGGATTCGCAAATATAGTTACCGTATATATTATATATACGTCCGGCCGCCCATCTTCATTATTCGGAGTCACGCTGCTTAGAACGGTTTTACTGGCATGTACGTTCGGCAACATTTCAACACTTTTATACAGTGTATGCGGCGGATTGCTTAGTGCGTCCGTAATGCACATATTATATAAAACAAATCTTTTCAGTGTCTTTGGGGTAAGCATTGCCGGCGGTGTAACACACAATGCCGGACAACTTACAGTCGCAGCGTTTATTCTTGATACGAAAGAACTTATCTATTATTTCCCGGTTCTTCTTATAACCGGAATGATAGCCGGATTTGCCGTCGGATACATAGCAAATATATGTATAAAACGTATCAGCCGGCCATCCGGCAGAATTTCTAACAATAATAATTAAACAGCATTCCGCTGAACATCGACGTCATGTAAGCCTGCGGAAAACCTTCTTTTGAGTAATCAGGGTAAGAAACCATTATCTTATTCGTATATTCCAACGGATTCAGTGAAATCATCTTATTCTTTTTCTCAAGCTCGTTTAAAAACGGACTTTCTTTTGAGAACACCTTCTGAAATTCCCCATTATCAAACGATTCATTCGCAGCTTTCTCGTCAATTACAAGGTAACCGTCCTCATTTCTAAAGACTCCAGCCCCGGCCAGTTCTTCCTCATGTCTCTCATATATGTATCTGAACTCGTCCGCAAGTCTTGTGCCCTCTCCGGTCTTTTCCCTGTATCTCTTATCCGTCTCAATAACACTATTATATTTTTCCAGAATCTTTTCAACCGACTGAATTGCTTTCGTGCCGTCGGCGGCATATCCTATATGAATATCCGAATCGCTCGTTCTCTTTATCTTAAGGGTAAGCGACTTATTTAAAATAACCTCGTTGGACATCGACGTCTTATTGCTGCCGTCAAGTTCAAACAAAAGGCTTTTAGGCTTTCTGGCAACATTGTCAATTCCGTAATAACTGACTATTCCGTTAGCGCTGTCAGCTATTCCCTCGTCAGAAAACGAAAAAATATTCTCACCGTAATTGCCGCTGTCCTCGGACTTGAATTCCATAAATATTTTTCTTTCCTTTGTACGTCCAACAGACGCCTGTATACCAATATCTGCTCTGTTAATCATCTTTGCAATATCGTTCATGATATTAATATTTCTTTTGTTCTTGCTGACATTGTACTTAAGGTTATACTTATGGTCATTCACATTGACAGTAAATGAATAACTACCCGGTGACAGACCCCGACCGTCTTCATAGTATTCTTTGCCCCTGTTAATCTGTGGGGCTGCAAGCTGGTTGACCTTTATATCGAATTCCTCCGGCAGTCTGTCATAATCATCAGAAACTATCTGTGCGTCTACTGCGCCGCTTTCTGAATATGCCTTTTTCATATTAAAATAACCGTCAACATTCTTGTAGTAGCTGTTAATTTCATCCATGATGGACATACTTCTCTCTTTAAGGTCAAGAATGTACTCCTGGTTATTTTCATTAAGCTTAATAATATATACCGGTGACTTTTTGCTAAGGCTTACTATATCATTATAGTGGTCCCTCAAACTACTCTCACCATGGACAGTCGCATTCCTGCTCCTGCCTTTGCCGGCATACAGATATGACGCTATTAAATTATTGTATACTGCTTCCATTCATATACGCCACCTTTCAAGTAATGATATAGATATTTATATTATATTTTCTATCGACGATAAATGCAACACCTTTTATTAAAATAATATTATTTTTATATTAAAAATATGTCAAAGAGGCCGCAGCAAAACGTGCGTACTAACGAAACCACACTGTTTTGCTACAGCCCCTTTATACTATTACACTATACATAAGTTTACGAACCAGATGCGTCCATACGTGAAACGCATTTATTTCAAAAATATCATAGGGTCAACGGGCTCGTTGTCACATGTCATTTTCATATACAGATTCGTACCTTCTTCAATATAATATTTTGTCGGTGCAGCTACGGCGCCAATTAATTCCCCTTCTTTTAATGTAGCTCCTTTTTCAACCTGAATATTGTCAAGCTGCCCATAAATAATCTTATAGCCATCGCCAATAGATGTTTCAATGTAATTTCCTATTTCTTCGTTTTTTCCAACGTCGGTCACTACCGATTCAACCGCGCTGCTTACATTATCGCCTTCCTTAGCCGATATTACAAGCGCAGGATTGCTTTTATACTGTCCGAGCGTTTTGTGATAAACCGTATTTCCGGCGGAGTATTTCATTATTATATCGCCTGATACCGGCCAAGATATACCCGCCTCCTGGTCAAACTTCAGCGAATTGACTTTCTCGCCGGTTTTCATTACCGTTACCTTTTTATCAGTACTGTTGCTTTTATTGTCGTTTTTTCCATCATTCTTTTTATTCTTTTTTGATGATTTCTTGCCGTCTGTTTTCTTGTCCTTTTTGCCGTCTTCCTTTTCTCCTTCTATCGACGCCGTATCCGTCTTTTCATCAGGAACCGGCGTTACTTCGGCCTGCATAGACACGTCTGGAGAGTCGTTATTTTCATTGCTTATCCTATCGTAAAATTCACGTGCGTTTTTTTCGACGTCCTCGTTATCCATTACGTCTTTGTTTTCTTTTTCTTCATCAAGCATTGCAATATTATTTCTCTTATCCTCATCAGACATACTTTTATTCATGCCAAACGAATCAAGACAAACAGCCGCTATTGCGACGACACATATTGCCCCCACCATAAGGGAAATGTAAAATCCCTTACCTTTTAACCAATCTTTCATATTACGTTTTCTCATATTTATCACCTCTGCTACTAGCTTTGCCAGAAGCAAAGATGATTATTCATCTATTTATTTTTAAATTTTGGGATTCATTAATTTGGATTTAAAATTAGAAAAAACCATCCATGCTTCTATAATTAACAAAATCATGGATGGTTTTACTTACTTCGTTTTACTGATTTAGATTCACTTATTTAGTCTTATTTTTTTCTTACTTTATTACCGCACTGTACATCTTCTGCTTTTTCTCTATCCTTGCAGCTGCATTTACAGGCTTTCCGACATAGTAGCTTTCTGCCGGAGCGCTGTACACCGGCGCAAGGGAACCGGAATGTACTACTATTCTTATAAGAGCCATGTTAGGGTCGCACTGGTAATATCTAATAGTGTGGACTCCTGCAGTAAGGCTGACACCAGCTATTGTTGATTTTCTGCTGTTATTCTCAATGTCACCTGCCCATGTTGATGAATATGAACCCGCAAGGTAATTGCTATTAATCGAATTTTGAATTAACGCAGGACCACCGTCAACCGAAATACCATAATTAAGCTCTGCTTTTCCGTATTCGACGTTGCTTGTCGGATTAAACTGACACTGGATATCATAACTTCCATCCTCCGGCACGTAGACCTTGTATTCGATGTACGGAGCCTCCTCAAGATCTATACCCGTTTCATATTTTATTGTGCTTGAAGATGTTCTTACTGATGTAAGATATTTTCCATTGTCAGGAACAACAAGCATCTTGTTACTAATATGCTCTCCATTATTTGCAAAACCGGCGCCGTTCGAAATAGCCGTATATCTTGACACATCAATTGTTGCATAATTATTTGCCATCACATAAGTATTAGCGCCGAGTCCGGTAACATCAACCACATCAGCATAAACCGCAACAGTAACCGTGTTCGTTCCGTCACTGATTTTAATATTTCCGCTTGCACTGGCAGTAACCTTGCTCCAGTCAATACTTACCTGAATAGCATCCATGGAAGATACGGTTCCGGACGCCTTAGAAAGCTTAATCCAGTCATCGCTCGCCGACGCGGTATAATTATAAGAAGCCGACGACTTATTAACCATCTCTATTGTATATACTTCATCATTTATGTTTGTAAATGCAGGAAGCGACGCCTCTCCGCTTGTATACACAGTGTCAAACGAGCCTGTTATACTCTCAAGAAGTACGTTAAGCGATGCCTCTCCTTCCGGTTTTACAACATAATATCTAGGTGACGAATCATATCTCTTATTTCCTACGGTCTTATTGGACATCTTGTTATAAGCATCCCATGTAATCGGTTTGATTCCGCTGTCCGTCTCCCATCCGGTCATATTGATATGATAGTTCCAATCCGCGGACTGCATACCTTTCCACTTCTTGCCGTCTTCCGGTCCGCCCGGCATATTGTTGTTGTAATCGTCATAAAGTTTCTGGTCAAGCTCAAGCGCTTCATTGAACAAATCCGTATAGTTGTTTGCAACCGTGAACCCATTCTTTCCATATTTATTATTAAGCGCTACATAGATGCTTATCTTCAATACGTTAGGCACTGACATTGCAGGATAGTATACAAGCTGGTAGAACGCCGCCTGAAGTTCCTGCGGAACCTGGGCTTTCAGTCTTTCAGCCCTTTCCATAATGTCATTACATTTCATAAGAAGCTCCTGCGCCTCATAATAATTGGATGTGCTGTACATATCCGAGCAGGTTGACTCGGTACATGCAAGAACATGCTCCACCTTTCTTGACGTCTCAAGGTCAAGATAATCGGATATCAGCTGCATTGCCTCCGTAAGCTGTTCGTCATTAAGCCCGTTTCCTGACATTCCAAGCTGCTGCTTAATCCACTCGGCCTTATATGCGCCAAGCTTTGAATTACCGTCAACTCCCCACTTGTCAAAGTCATATCCAAGGTCAAGGAAATACGAAATATCCATCTCCATAGGCTTTAAGTCGCCTACGTTGACAATCCACACGTCGTCAATGTTATAATCATATGCAACAGACATCTGAT
>JAAVXK010000087.1 GCA_022790615.1 Lachnospiraceae bacterium | reverse complement strand
TCCGTCCCCTGCTTGTAAATATCGCCGGCATATAAGTCTGTATTTTTACCGCTTTTTGCGCTCACATATCCCGAATTCGTAAAAAGAAAGCCACATAACATAACAATGGCAATCATCATATGATAACATGCGGCTTTTTCTTTTAATTTTTTTAAAATAACCATGTTACTCGCAAAGCTCCCTGCAAAGAGCATCCATCTGGGCGGTACTTTCTTCGTTTAATGCGGATTTTATCGTTACAACATTCTCTGCAAATGTAATGTTCTTACTTTTCTCAAACATTCCCTTTATTTTTCTTGCGGCGTTAGGCGCCCATGTTCCATTTTCCACAAGGCCTATAAACCTGTTCTGGAAATTATGCTCGGTAAGATGGTTTATAAACTCTTTCATAAACGGGAAAATATCACCGCTGTATGTTGTCGTCGCAAGCACAATCTTGCCGTATCGGAACGCATCCTCAACGGCTTCAGCCATATCGCAGCGCGCAAGGTCGTTTACAACAACCTTCGGACATCCTTTTTCAATAAGTTTATCCCGAAGAAGCAGGGCAGCCTTCTTTGTATTGCCGTATACGGACGTATAGGCAATCACTACGCCCTCCGTCTCAACGCCGTAAGACGACCATGTATTGTACAGGTCAATATAATAACCGAGGTTGTCCGTGAGAACAGGTCCGTGAAGCGGACATATGATGCTTATATCATAATCGGCAAGCTTTTTTAAAAGCGCCTGAACCTGCATACCAAACTTTCCAACTATGCCAACATAATACCTTCTGGCCTCGCAAGCCCATTTTTCATCAACGTCAAGAGCGCCGAACTTTCCGAATCCGTCAGCCGAGAACAGCACCTTGTCAGCCGCGTCATATGTTACGATAACTTCCGGCCAGTGAACCATCGCAGCCTCAATAAACTTTAACTCGCGCTTTCCAAGAGAAAGCGTATCCCCCTCTGCGACAACGATTCTTCTCTCCTCATATTCATTGCCAAACAATTGCTTCATCATAGGAAATGATTTTGCGGACGATACTACGACCGCATCCTTAAACTCATCCATAAACCTTACGAGATTTGATGAATGGTCCGGCTCCATATGTTGTATTACGATATAATCAGGCGTCCTTCCGTCTGTCGCTTTTTTAATATTGTCAATCCATTCATCCCCAAAGTCGGTATCGACTGAATCCATAACGGCTATCTGCTCATCAATAATTACATATGAGTTATACGCCATTCCATTAGGCACCTCATACTGTCCCTCGAACAGGTCGATATCATGGTCATTAACACCCACGTATTTTATATTGTCAGTAATTATCATATTACATTCCTCCATTTATTAGTTCAAAGACTGCACTTTTAACACGTATTCATAATACAGCATTCGTAATTATGCAATATTTGAGTTATTATTTACCATTAAATTATTCTATCATCTGTATATGGATTGTCAAGGTAAAAAATAAACTTTTAGCCATTTTTTTATCCAATAGGGCCAATCACTTTCAGATGGTTCATTCCTCCCAGTAGTCAAAGGCAAGCCCTTCGACTACGCTCGCCCCTGCCCACGGCATGAGCGCAAACCACGTGCTCGCCGGACTTCCGTCAGGGTACTTCTCAACTAACAATCCCTCGCTGTAACAGAACCTTTCAGACATCCATCCCCGTCTTCCATAGCCGTACTCGCCGTCATAAGAATTATAGGTCTGGCATCCCCATAAGACGGTGTCCTCCATCCGGTCACGCACGTACTCATCGCCGGTCTGTTTGTAATAGTAAAGCATCTCGTCAACGACCGTACTTGACATAGGATGGATATGCGGATTTGCGGTTGACGTAACGCTGCCGCCGCAGCTCGACCATCCGATATCGCTTAAAGGCGGAACTTTTACCGGGGAATTGTAGATGAATTTGAACGTAAATTCATAATCAAGCCCTGTCTTCAAATGTGCAAGATATACTTCGTCGCCCGTAACCGCATGCAGATATCTTACCGCCCTTATATAGGCGAGAATTCCCTCGGAGTCAACGGCCTTGTCCGTATCAAGCGGCGCTCCGTAACACTCCGATATTTTAACATACTTATTATAATAGTGTGCTTCACTGGATTTCAAGGATTCAATATAAGTCCTATCACCCGTAACGTAGCAGTAATAGGCCGCGGCCGCAAGACACCACGCCCCGGACATGGAGTCATACTCAAGACCCGAGCCATCCTCCGCCGAGAATACAAACGGGTATTCCCCGGCGCTGTTTTTGTTGCAATCAAACACTCTGAGAACCGGTTTTACAAAATCAAGCCAGTCATTATGGCTAATGCCGTTTAACTTCTTCTCATAGTAATACGCTTTTAAAATATAATACATTGCCTGACCCGCAAGGTAGGCCGAATGTCCGCCGGTGTGCATATTATTGAACCACCATCCGTGAATGCTCCACACACCGTCATTCACCGCATCGAAAGGAAGACCTGACTTCTCATTCATACTCTCCGACACGACCTTTTCAATAAACCTGACCGCCTGCCCTCTCATAGTATCATTAGACGTCCGTATACCCGCAGCCAGCATCGGAACCGCGACGGACAACCCGTTCGTCCAAGACAATGAGCCGAGCTTATTATACGTAAATGTACCGTCCTCATGCTCCCAGACAAAACCGGAATAACATTCTTCGTCCGCAAGCCATGCATACTCTGAAATTGCACCCGCAATATCCTTCACGGCAGTTTTGTAATCAAATCCCGCAACCTTCCTTGGAGGCTCATGGTATATAGTATATACATGCCGGAATACTTCATGGATTGCCGTCTCATCCTCCGCTTCAAAATCATACACATTCATATGTATGGTAAACGACTCCTTTTTTGCCAAGCTTATACAGTTTTCACGCGTAAGTCCGTCATTTTCTATAATCGTCGTAGACTGAACGAAAAGCCACGGCGAGTTCTCATAGCCAAGCGTATAGCCGACCGCCGCGCCGTCTCTCACACTGCAGCAATAACCCGCATAACCCTGCAGTGCCCCGCCGGCCGTATCGTAATACGGCTTTGCGTCCAACCCGAATATATGTCCCGAATCGTAAATGAGCGCCGCCGGCGTCGCAAGCCTGTCTCCCCTCACCATCCAGTAATCGGAGGCCGGAAGCGACGGCGAACCGCTCCTGATTCTTGGATATTTCCTCGGAACGTCTATCGGGCTCTCGCCCCGGTTCGTCCCATACATGAATCCCGGCATGTATACACGCGGGTTGACATTTTCATCGCAAAAAAGCTCAAACCTTACAACGCCGCTCCACTCACGGCCCGATATGTTTGTCACGGTAATGTCGAATCCATACGGGTTTTTTGGCGTTCCGTCTCCTCCCGTGCATATCTGCCTGATATCAAATATTCCGTCTGTCTTCTTATAATCCTCATAGTCCGCCCGCTTCACTTCTCCGTCATAAGTTTTTGCAAGGCATCTTAACTCCGGCTTCATTAGCATATACCTCCTATCCTCTTTCCAAAATATTATTATTTTTTTATATTACTTATTTCAATTTCCATAAAATCAGAAAACTTTGTATCATATAATAGCAATAATAACTACAAATGCAATAAAAATCAACATATGATTTTTTGATATTTTATACGATAATCAATGTAGTACAATTCCTATTTTAAACGATTACCCTGATATCAAATGCATGAGAGTAAAGATTGTGTCAGCGATGATAAAACAAATGCGATTGAAAGAACTCCGGGATCAAATCACGACAAACGCATAAAATGAAAATGTATAGAAATATGAATATTGGAATGATATAATAAATACAATGCAGACATTTGGCAGCTGCCATTCATAAAGATGTGAGGGAATAGAATAGATGAAAGAGTATACTATGATGAACAAAAAAGCATGGGAATACAATGCTTATGAATTTTGGATGAATACATCCGGAACACCGGAAGAGAGAGCAAAACAGGATATCGAAAATCCCGTTGGAATGTTAAAGCAGCATTCTCAATACTTTGATAATTACGACGGCATAAAAATTGCCAACATATGCGGCTCCTGCGGAAAAAAAGCAATCCCTCTTGCTCTGTTAGGAGCGCATGTAACCGTATTTGATATTTCGGAAGATAACAAACGATACGCGCTTGAAACAGCCAAAGCAGCAAATGTATGCATCGGCTATGAAGTGTGCGATATATTAGAGATTGACACGGATACATACGGTGGCATTTTTGACATAGTGTTTATGGAGGGCGGTATTTTACACTATTTTCATGAAATTGATGAATTTATGAATATCATGTACCTGCTGCTGAAACAGGGCGGAAAGATGATATGCAGCGATTTCCACCCGTTCACTAAAATATCGGATATATTGGAGTTTGAACAGCCCGCCGTCAGTTATTTTTCCACGGATATTATCGAAGGTGAAATGGCACATGCCCGTTTCTATGAAGACGACATCCGAAACCGGATGCCCAAATGCAGTTACAGAAAATACACAATCAGTGAAATCATTAATTCTATAATAAACAATGGTTTTTGCTTAGAAAAATTTGACGAACATCCGGCATGGACAAATGACCGGATACCGGGCGAGTTTACGGCAATAGCCGTTAAAAAACGCAATTTTTCCTGAGCGCCAAAGAATCCGAGAAACACCCGCAGCAAAACTACAGGTATTTCCGGGATTCCTTTTAAACAGATACAGCGCCAGTCCAATACCGCGCAGCAAACTGCGGAGCATAACTCGGATTCTTTTTAGCAGGTTCGCCCCAAGAGGCGGGGTATTGCCCGCACTCCGTTTCAGACCACGCTGAACACACTCATGAAATAGTAAATGATAACAGTGAGACGCATCCCTGTCCCGTATATCTTATGTAAAGCGGATGTACGCCGTCAGGAATGTTAATGTCCGACGAATACTCCTCCCATACGTTTGTGTATACAACCGGCAGTGTCGCAAGAACCTCGCCGTCCATCGAAGTCATTATCTCAAACGCCCCGCTGCCGTATCCTCTTGCCTTTAACGAAATCTTTTTTACGTCCTTACATTCAAAATACTTGAACCCCGCCGTCGCACCGGCCTTCATATTGCTTATGTAACCCGGCTCCTCGTCGCCGTCGCGCCCGTCCTGCGTAATCTTAGGAAAGACGTCGCTCATCCACTGCCATCCGGTCCTCGCCTCCTCAACCGAACAGAACAGGTTGCAGGCGATATGCGCAGGATATTCCCCTTTTCCGATAAGAGGTCCTCCATTGGCGCCGCACGAAGTCATCTCCACCTGCGGAATCGTGCCGTCCGCAAGAATCTCTATCTCCTCTATACAGTCCTGCCTGCTGAAATTCGAACCGTTTGTGTGCCTGTGGTAGAACACATACCATTTGTCCTGAATCTGAACAATGCTGCCGTGGTTGTTTCCGCCGTAGTAAGCCGGAGTCTCAGCCTTTTTATATGTGTCGATTCCGATATCGTTGTTGCTTATAATAACGCCGCGGTACACAAAATCTTTTGTCGGGTGCTTGCTCGTGGCATAGCAAAGCTCCGTCGACACCGTAGACGAATATATAAAATAATACGTATCTCCAACCTTTCTTATAGAGGACGCCTCAAAAAACGCATGTTCTTTATATTCCCCATCCTCCGCGTAAGGCTCGCTCGCAAGAATCAAAACGGGCTCCTCTATTATCGTAAGCATATCGCTGTCAAGGACTACAGCCATGGAACCGGTCCTTGACTTGTCGCCTATACAACAGAATCCCCCGTACAGATACGTCTTATCGCCCTCTGTGAGAACTGCCGGGTCAAACTGCGGCTCGTCGCCTTCCCTTTCGCCAAGCCTCGTTCCGTCCTTATGATGTACATACCCGTAAAACTCGTATTTTCCCGCCGGAGTATCGCATACCGCAACTGAAACAATCTGCTGCTTGTCAAGGCAGTAGTACAGATAATATCTGCCGTCAGGTCCCTTTGTCACGTCCGGCGCATAGAGACATGCCTTGCCCTCCCTGTTCAGCGGGTCGTCCGTAGCCTTGTATATAACGCCCTCATATCTCCAATCGCCCAAATCATCTACGGGCGCAGAATAGCAGACATAATCGTTCAGACAGTACATAAGAGAATTGAATCTGTCATGCGAACCGTACGAATATACCCTGCCTTCAAATACATAAGGCTCGCAGTCAGGCGTATATTCCCATGCTGGTAGATACGGGTTGAATGCCTGTTTTTTCATAACGATAGTTCCTCCTGTAACGCTTTATATTTTACAACATATTTTTTTGTATTACCAATTCATTTGCCACATTAAATCATTGCATTTATAACACTATAAACTATATATAATAAATAACGCTATAATTAATTACAACACCAAATAAGGCTCTCCGTCGCTGTCAAACTCAAGTCTGCAGACGCCCGTACAGCGCGGCGTGCCGCTAAGCTTCTCCTTGGCATGATATACGGTATAGACGTTGCCGTGCTCGTCGGTAAAAAATGAATTGTGTCCCGGCCCATATTCGCCGTTAATCGTGTACGACGTATGTACGGGGAACGGCTTTTTATACCAGTTTACAATGTTAAGCAAATCGTCATGCTCGTCCGCAATGAGATAGCCTACCGCATACGAATCACCGACTGCCGAGCCGCCGGAAAAGGCAAGGTACACGATACCGTCCCTGACAAGCGCAAACGGTCCCTCATTGTTGATAGTTCCGTCCGTATTCTCCCATCCCCACAGAGGTCTTGAAAGAAGGACCGGCTCGCTCGTGAGCACATACGGATTCTCACTGTCAATCGTTGCGATATACAACATGGAACCCGTATCTTTTTCGGAAAAGATATGTTCCCTGTACGACCAGCACAGATACGAAACCCCTCCGGCCTCAAAGTAAGTCATATCGAGCGTTATGCCTGCGTCCGCAAGATATTCGCCATTCTGCCTCCTGACTCTTACCGGCTCCTCCCAGTCGTCAATATGACTGATGCAGCCGTCCTTTTTCAGCTTCATCATATGACACTGCGGGCCGAACGTCTCGCCGCTTACCGCAAAAAGAATATAGACATCCCCGCCTATAACGTGGAGTTCCGGCGCCCAGAAATTCTGAATCAGCTTTTTTTCCTTATCATCCTTTAAAATAAGAACCGGCTCCGCGCTTTCAAACAATCCTTTGACCGTATCGCTTTCCCTTACAAATATTCCGATATTATTGTTGTTGTCATTCGTTGCAATAAAATAATACTTGCCATCCCACGCAAATATCTGGGGGTCGGCCCACCCGGACGCAAGCGGAAATGAAAATTTCATCGCTCCTTCGGCTTCATGTCCTTTTCTGTACGACTGCATCTTATCCTGCATTCTGGCCAGCGTATCGTCGTCGACAGAAACTGTGTCGCATTCCGGTATCTCCGTATCATTTAATAGGAAAGGCATACTCATGTCAACCTGGTTGACAATGTCAGTACAGTAATTCATGTAGACCCTGCCGTCCATGTCTTTCCATTTAATCTCATAACGCCCCTTTTCCATACTGTATGATATGTGCAGTCTGTCGATAAATGCGTCAGAGTTAAGATACAGCATTTTCATATCCGAATAATCCACGAGGTCCGACGTAACCCACATAGCCGCGCATCCTTTTGTGTCCGCATCATATTCATACCCTCCCGCACACAGGGGCGCGACAATAACGAACAAATCGTCCGCTGCCCTGTATATTGACGGATTTTTAAGGCCTTTACATTTTATAGTATTATCCGCGGTTATTGCACCCTTTGCAAACAAAACCCCGTAGTTGTTGTTAAACGGCTCCGCGTCACCTGTTTCAGTGACGCGGGCAATGTGTACGGATGCCGCGATATCGTTTGAATAGCCGTTGTCATCCGCCTGTCTCGTATATACTTTTATTACATTTTGTTTTACTTCGACATGGTTCATATTATTTCACCTTTACCTTAACCGTACTATATTTACTGTATACATTTTTACGTCCGCTCTTTACAAAAGCTTTAATCCTGTAATAATATGTCTTTGATTTCTTAACTTTCCTGTCAACATATTTTACGGTTTTATTTTTGTTAATCTTCTTAATAACCTTGAAGCCTTTGTTCTTTTTCAGGGACCTCTCAATTACATAACCTTTTACTTTTTTATTCTTTTTCCATTTCAGCGTTACAATTTTCTTCTTGGAAGAAGCCTTGAACTTCTTAACCTTCGCCACCTTTACCTTGGAAGGCACAGGAGACTGTACCGGTACCGGAGTCGGCGCTGGCGGGGCAGGCGTAACCTGCTGCTGATTAATTGGCGGCTCAGGAGACGGTGTCGGCGGTTTCAGGTCAGCGTCAAATGTAGCGGCGTACACTACATTTCCTACCTCTGCCCGATATTGGCGCGTCGCATCCGATACATTAGGCGCAATCCCGTAAAATGCGTTGCCTGCGGTGTAAGGCACTATTGTGTAAGAATATTCATAATCCCTGTCAGTAGTCAGCTTGTATGCTTCGAGCGTATCAGGTCCGCAGCTTGCGTTACCTGCGCCCGCTGAAGCACAGTTTACCGAAAGTATCGTCTCGCTAAGTTCCGTAAGGTCAAACGGATGCTTCGCCCGGGTCATATCGTCCGCGGTAAAGTGAAGCGCCGACGCCTCAAAATCTTCTATACCCGCTATGGTGATAGCCGTCCTGTTATTATCATTTGTCACGGTAAACCACTTAAGTCCTGTCAGCGTACCCGTATCCTGTGTGTCAAGATATGGATAGAACAACTCTGTAACCGTTGTCTTATAGGAGCCTACCATCTCTCCGGTACATCTGTCCGACATAGTTTCTACAGGGCCGCGTCCAAGCCAATGTACATTCTCATATCCCTCCGGAAGAACCATCTCGGTTCCTACGCGAAGAAGCCTGTTATTTTTATATTGGCCGTTTGTTGGGTCAAACTTAACATCAACCGTAACAGCGCCGCTTCCATCGATTGTATATATCATTTCCTGTTCTACGTCCGCAATCTTTTCAAACTTGAGAAGCACCGTTATTACTTTCTGGTTGTGTGAGTTTTCAGAGACATGAATGGAATCCGCATATGCGGTCTGTCCCACGCCCTGCCATTCATCATTTCTAATGTCGCCTCTGTCATTATTCAGCGGCGCCCTCCAGTAATTAGGAACCGGCCCTTTCTCCATGACAAGCTCATTTTTATAAACATAATTTTCAATAGCGCCCGTTGATTTGTTCAGGCTGAATGAAAACTGGTTTCCCTTTATACTGTAATAGTCACCATCTTCCGATACGTTTACAGGGTTCGTGGATACCGTCTTCGTAACCGTGCTGTATGTGTTCGGAATCTCAAACTGCTCATGGGAAATATCATGGTTTGCCGGCACGATAACAACGTCGCTTCCGTCAAGCTTTCCTTTCATCTCCTGTCTTGTCTTTACCGTCACATTGAAATAATACTTGCTGCCGGCCTTAAGCGTCTGTGGAAGATACTTTCTTATGTTGACCTTAACATAGTCCTCCGCTCCCGGCGCAATATCCACATCCCCGAGCGTCTCGCTTCCAAGCAGCTTATCATCCTCATACACCTCGCATACAAGGTTGTATTTGTTAAGGTTGTCAAAGCTTGACTCGTTGAAAACATATATATACTCGTCATCCAAATCCTGTTCCGTAGTCGTGTCAAACCAGAAATTCTGGTATCTGTATTTTACTTCATAAAGCTCGGGCTGTACATCCCTGTCGGGTGATACAAGTCCGTTTACGCAGAATGAGCCGTCGTTCGGCCTGTCGCCGCTGTCGCCGCCATATGCGTAGAACATTCCGTCGTTCTCGTCCTTATAGAGATTTTGGTGTGCTTTTTGCGTCGCATAGTAGTCGTAAGGGCCGTCCTCGTCATTTTTATTCTGCAGGACCGCTTTCTCAAGAGGCAGCATTCTCGCCTGGTCAACCCAGTCCCAGATAAATCCGCCGAGCATGTTGTCGGAGCTTCTGATTGCATCCCAGTATTCTTTAATATTACCTACCGCGTTGCCCATTGCATGGTCGTACTCACACAAAACATACGGCATATTTGATTTTGCTTTGTCAACTACGGTTTCAACCGACGGGTACATATTGCTGCCCATATCGACGCCGTTTGACGAACCTGAACTCTCGCAGTGGACAGGTCTTGTAAAGTCATTGTTCTTAAAATACATTATAAGGTCGTAGAACATGCCGTCCGCGTAATTCGCGCTGCCGCTGTAATAGTTCTCATTTCCGGTAGACCACATAATAACCGACGTTCTGTTTTTTAGTCTCTGGAACGACGTTATCGTCCTGTCCATAACCATTTTCTTAAAATGAACCTGTTCTTCGGCCTTATTCATTATGGCATGAGACTCAATGTTCGTCTCCGCCATGACGTAAAGGCCGTACTTGTCACAGAGATAATACAGATACTCGTCGTTAGCGTAGTGCGATGTGCGGACCGCATTGATATTGTACTGCTTCATAAGCTTAATATCTTCAAAATAAGTGTCATGCGGAACATATTTTCCGTACACGGGGTCGGTGTCATGGCGGTTTGTTCCCTTTAATTTGAACTTCTTTCCGTTGATGAGCATCGGCGTATAATCCCTGTCAGCCGTAATCCTTGTTCCATTAGCATTGACCTCGGACCTTGTGAACTCTATCTCCCTGAATCCGAGTCCCTGCGAGATTGCCTCCACAAGCGCGCCCGATTTCTTATCAACAAGGGACAGTACCATTACATACATATTCGGCTGCTCGCATGACCACAGCTTCGGGGCCGTTACCATGTGCGATGCATCCGGTATCTGTACCGACGCCGCGCCTTCATTTTTTCCGGCGGCAATTGCCGGTACGTCTATCGTATATCCGTCCATAAATATACTGCCGTCCTCGTTAAATATCTGAACCTTTATCTCATAGTCGCCTGCCTTTATCGCAGATGTACTGTAGTTAACCATCTTAAGGTCCGTAAAATGAAGGTCTGCATTTACATAGTTTTCATCAAGGTCCGTCGTTACAAAATAGTCGTCCAGATGTACGAGCGGCGTGGCAAACAGGTATACATCCCTGAATATTCCTCCGTCATAGAAGAAGTCCTGTCCCTCCATCCATGTTCCGTCGCAGAACTTAAGAACCTTCACCGCAAGAAGGTTTTCAGCCTGTTTGCTGACCGTTCCGTCAGAATCTTTCTCAAGATAGTCTGTTATGTCAAAGCTGTGCGGACTGTATGAGTCCTCGCTGTATCCGACTTCCTTGCCGTTCACATATACATAGTAGGCCGACTCGACTCCCTGAAAGCTTATGTTGATTCTTCCGTTGGAGTCCGCAAGACCCTCGTCTACCTTGAAGTTCTTCCTGTACAGTCCGACCGGATTGTATTTCACCGGACTCTTTGGCGACCGGACATTCGAGTCGTACGCTGCCTGCCATGGCATCTGCACGTTGGCATAGATTGAAAAATCAAACCCATGGTGCTGCCAGCTCGCAGGAAGGGTAAGGTCATTCTTCCAGTCCCCCTGCTGCCTGTAATCTTTCTCATAAAAATCACTGTACATTCCCTGGTCTGCCGTCGTTTGGTTCTGAACGACCGTAAGCGACCAGTCCTTAACGTCGTCGCCGCTGCCTGTAAGGAACTGTACGTACGCAGACTTTTCCTTATCGTAATCCCTCGCGCCGGCAATTGCGTTTTCAACCGTGTCGTACGACACATACGACGTCGAAGTAGACGTTGCCTCCTTCGTGTTGATGGCATACACTTCGGCGCCCTTAACCTCTGTTCCGTCCACATCCTTATAGGTTGTTCCCTTCCATTCGTTGTGGGTAAACTTTGTTGTCTTTTCAGCGCTCGCATCCACGATTGATGTAAGATTCGTAGTGGCAGCGCTTACCTTTTCCACATTTCCCGCATATGGATACGTTTCCAATCCAAGAAAAAGTGATGCGGCAAGCGCCATTGCGATGATACGCTTATTATTTTTTCTCATCATGATATCCCCTCACATTCCTATATTTTTAACCCAAACTCTGCATATTTATTAAATGTTAAACAACAAAACTATAGTACAGTTCCGTGTAAATCCCGGCAAAAGCATGCATTCGTCCAATAAAGCATGTATTCGCCCGATATAATAATCAGTTACTCACATTGATAACGTAACGGCAAAGTTTGTATTTATAACATAATTCACTCATTTACTTTGCGGCCCTCTTTGGTTTTGAATATCCGCCTTTCACATTCCCGTCCGGGCTCTTTTTATATGCGCATACTTTGTAATAGTATCTCTTTCTGCCCTTTTTGTCAGTGTATTTTGTTACGCTGCCTTTCTTTATCCCGGCTATCTTCTTGTAGCCTTTTTTCTTTTTAGAAGAACGCATAATGATATATCCGTCCGCCTTTGCCACTTTCTTCCACCGGATAACCGTACTTTTTCCCTTACGTTTAACACTTTTTATGACCGGAGCCTTGGGTTTTTTCACCTTATTATCTTTTTGCTCATTATCATTTCTAATCGGATTGGAAATAACAGGGTTCCCATTCCCGTTATTCTGGCCGCCGGTATCCGGTATCTGCTGCTGCACACCGGAGAACACTGTTACCTCACATGAGGCAGTTTTCTTGCTTCCGTCGCAGGACGTCGCGTATATCACGACTTTTCCCGGCGCGACGGCCGTAACCGCACCGGTAACTCCGTTTACAACGGCAATTCTGTCGTCGCTGCTGTAATATCTTATGTCTTTGCATGTAGCCGTATCCGGTCCCGCAACAGCGCTAACCGCCGCGCTCTGGCCCGGTTTCAGCTTGAGCGCTCCCGTACTCATCACGACAGAACCGACATTAGTTGGAATGTTTCCGACCGGCATAACCGCGTCAAGTACAAATGTTCCCGATTTTAGCGTAACTTTAACGGTATGCTTACCGCTCTTATCTCTGTTAAGTCCCGATGTTACGTATGATGCGCCGTGATATCCCGACGTCCCGGCCTGTGCATCCGCATTAAACATTTTGCCGTCAACCTCAATGTCTAAAACCGACTGTGAATCATTTTTACCAATTAACATGAAACCATCAGACTCAATATCAAATGTAAACGCCGCTCCGGCAGACGACGACTTGCTCGTCGAGCGGTACCAGTCATTGCTGCTGCCGTTTGTCGCAATATCCCAACTGCCGTCATATGATATTTTGTCAGAAGCATTATCAATCAGCGCCTCGCCGTAAGGGATAACGTCAAGAATATTGTCTGAATCCTTTGACGAAAGTTTTGTTACCATGAGGTTATCAAAATGAACCTCGTCCCATCCGTTAAACACCCTGATTCTTCCGGCAAGCTGAGGGTTATCGTCGTCAAACTCATGCACGGCCACTCCATCGATATAAGCCGTTATGTGAGAACCCTTTCCCTCAAGACCGAGCCTGTACGTATCCGCCGCCGCAACCGTTCCGCCGGCAATTCTTCCTCCCTCTTTCTGAAGCGTCCACTCCCCGCCCCTTTTAATCTGTAAGCTGTATCCGCTGCCGGTATAGGCAAGTCCGGTCTGTTCGCGAATCACGATTCCCGCATACCCGCTGTATGGCATAACGTCTATTTCCGCCTTATAATTCATCCACCTGTAATCCCCGATAACGGCGTTAGGCGTATTATTCTGCCACTGGCTGATTGAAGAATTCAGCACATGCTTGAGCATACCGTCCTCAACTACGTAAGCTCCTGAATAATCGACCGTATATCTGGGCTCCGAGCCTCTTTCCGCCAGATAACTGTCCGGATAACCCGAATAATTGAAATCATCGGCATAGAGCACATCAGACGACGTATCCTGCGCGCTGCCGGCTGCATTCGTATCAAGAACCGGATTGTACGATTCCTCCGGAAGCCTCGCCGTATATTCCTCTTTTCCATTACAGTCAAGAGAAGTAACAGTCACGATTGAAAACGGCTCTATGTCAACCGTATATTTATTATCGATACATGCAATGCCGCCCTTATACTGCATATAACTGTCCGTCGAGGACTCCCACATCTCAAGCGTCTTTCCCTGCGGTATATCCATATCGGCTACATTTATCGAGTATGTCAGCTCTCTGTCGCTGTTATTAACTATAACGGTGGAGAAATTCTTCCTGTCAGGCGAGGCAAGCGTCATATAACTCGGCTCTCCCTTTTCATTCGTCAGATGCTCGGTTCCCGAGGAATTGTTTCCGCACGCCTCCGGTATAATTCTCCATATTCCCGCGGTATTATCACCATTCTCCCATCCCGTTACTGCAAATTTCGTAAAATGCGACAGACAATATATCGAATCGTCATAATGAATATGTCCGGACCAGGGCTCCCTCGCGCTTAAAAGCTCCTTGTGGTCATACTGCGAACCCTCGTAAAAGGAACCGATTGCGGGCTGGAATATATAATGCGACCTTCTTGAGTACATTGCGCTTTTAATCATACAGTCGCACATAGCAAGCGGACTTTGGTATCCTCCGATTGTTCCCGCACCGTAAGCGGTCGTTTTATTTTT
>JAAVXK010000121.1 GCA_022790615.1 Lachnospiraceae bacterium | reverse complement strand
GTCATGCGACCACACATTGCTTTCATTGACCATCAGGTGTTCTCCCTGATTATTTGTTGTGAACGCTTGGAATATTACATAATATATCATATAATGTAGTTAGAGATTAAGGTTAGTTAACGACGACAAAACATTATTTCATGTACGGGGGTGCTGCAATGTCTAACAAAAAAAACAAAAAACAGAAGGTATTCATCACATTCGACGACCAGATTAACTATCTCAAAAACAACAAGAATCTTATAATTAACGATGAGAAATACGCAAGGGAAATGCTCAAAAGAACCTGCTATTACTCGCTTATAGTAGGCTACAGGGAAATATTCAAGGATAAAGAAACTGGAAATTACAAGGAAGGTACAAAATTTGAAGATATAGTGAAACTGTATCATTTTGACGAGGAATTGCGGGCCGTTTTTTTGGAGTACATATTCAGGGTGGAGGACCAGATACGCTCGCTCGTATCCTATTACTTCTGCGAAAAACACGGCGAACAGCAGGCCGAATACCTAAACCCGACGAATTATAACTTAACTGCGCAGAACAAACACGAAATAGACACGATGGTACATATACTTTCAAACCTCGCCAACAAATCAACGGATTACGAGTCAATCATACATGCGCGCGAAAAACATAAAAACGTGCCGTTGTGGATTCTCGTGACAGGCATGACGTTCGGCAACATATATAAAATGTATTCCTTCCTGACGGCTGATTTAAAAAATAAAATAACAAACGCGTATGTCTCCCTGACCCCGGACGAGTTAGGACAGCTTCTCGCCGTCGTTTCAAAATTCAGGAACGTATGCGCGCACCGCGAAAGACTGTTTACATATCAGGCAAACAAGTCCATTCCCGATATGCCGATACATCAGCTCCTGAATATAGAAAAAAATGAGAACGGCGAATATAAATACGGCAAAAACAAGCTGTACTCGGTAGTAATTTCTATGTACTACCTGCTGCCCGAGGAAACTTTTTTGGAATTCCGTTCAAAACTGTGCGTCCTGCTTAACAGATTCCTTATAATTGACAAAATATACCCTGAACCGGAACTGCTTGATTTAATCGGTTTTCCGCCAAACTGGCATGAAATATGATAAAAGCTATTCCTCCTGTGCGGTTGGATGATTCGAGGAGCATCCAACCCGACTCGCACATTCGCAAATTATTTCGAACCGGTTGAACCAAAACCGCCTTCGCCGCGAACGGACGATGAAAGTTCGTCCGTTTCCTCATACTCGCCGTATATATAAGGCGTTATAACCATCTGCGCTACCCTCTCGGCCGGTTCAACGGTGACAGTTGCGCCGGAATGGTTGTGGAGCGCGACTATAAGTTCACCCCTGTAATCGCAGTCAATCACTCCCACCTTATTGGCGGGTGCGACGCCTTTTTTACAGGCAAGACCGCTTCTCGCATATAGCAGCCCAACTGTATATGGCGGCAGTTCAACCGCTATGCCCGTATGTATAAACTGCGTCTCGCCCGGAGCGATGTCTACCGGGGCCTTAAGGCACGCGTATAAATCTGCGCCCGCGGCGTACTCGCTTCCATAAGACGGCACTACTGCGTTACTGTTAAGTTTCTTAAAATATACTTTGCATCTGTCCATATTGTATCCCTTTTATTTTTCCATCCTGTATTTATCCATTTTGAAATCAGTCTTAAAATAATATCAGTCTTAAAATAGTATCAGTCTTAAAATAGTATCAGTTTTAATAGCATCTTTAATAACATCCGTCCTAAAATTTGCAGACGCCGGCGTTCACCCCGCCGGCGGAGTCCACAAAACAATCGCACCTTTTTCAAGCGATTCCTGAACCAGTATCGTCCTCTGATTTTCAGAACCCTTGAAATGAAGCTTTAGGTTCTTCTCATCCTCATGAAACTCACCGTCTACAAGAATATCTATATATGAGATTATTTCACGCGTCATATCGGACTCTTTGCACATTGTTCCGACAATATCCCTGTCAAACAGATATCCCGAATATGCCCATATATTTTTTCCGTGTACGTCATAATCTTCCATCGGATATTTTTCACGGAAACGTCTTAAAAGCGGGAGTATTCCCTCCTGATTGGAGTATTCAAAAGGTTCTCCACCGAGAAGCGTAAGCCCTGAGACGTATTCCGGCTCAAGATATGTCATAATATCATCTATATTTTTTTCAGTAAATTCGCTGCCGTAATTAAAATCCCATGCAACCTCGTTAAAACAACCCTTACATGCATGCGTACACCCGCTGACAAACAGCGAAACCCTGATTCCGAGCCCGTTGGCAACGTCATATTGCTTTATGTCTGCGTAATTCATTGTAACCGCCATTCTTTGACAAACTGCATTTTATACAAAATACACATATACAGCCACAACATCCGGCAGATTATATTACGTGCCCAAATGCGGTGTTTGAATATATTTTACTATATAACATTGGATATTTTATATTGAATGCAATGTTTTAAATCTTATGTTTTAATTCTTATGTTTTAAATCTTACATTTTATATATGAAGTACCCTCGAATTAATCTCTTTCGTCTTTCCAACGTTCCAGAAATTCTCTCCAAGATAACCGCAGGTCCTTCTCGTGACATTCATTTTTGAATGGTCTTTGTTGCCGCACTGCGGGCACTCCCATCCAAGCTCGTCATTTATTTTAATCTCTCCGTCAAAGCCGCACTCATGGCAGTAGTCGGATTTGGTGTTGAACTCGGCATACTGGATATTGTCGTAAATGAACTTGACTATCTCCTCGAGCGCATTTAAGTTATGCTGCATGTTCGGTATTTCTATATAAGAGATGGCGCCGCCGGAAGATATATTCTGGAACTGGCTCTCAAACGTAAACTTCGTAAACGCATCTATTTTCTCCCTCACATCCACATGATACGAATTCGTATAATAACCCTTATCCGTAACGTCCGGTATCTCGCCGTACCTTTCCTTGTCAATCCTTGCAAACCTGTAACAGAGAGACTCGGCAGGGGTTCCGTAAAGCGCGAAACCTATATTTGTCTCCTCTTTCCACGTATCAGTCGCACTTCTGAGCCGTTTCATAATCTTGAGCGCGAACTCCGTGCCGACAGGGTCGGTATGCGACACACCTGTCATAATCTTTGTTACTTCGTAAAGTCCGATGTAACCGAGCGAAATTGACGAATATCCGTTGTGCAGGAGCTCGTCAATCTTTTCTCCCTTTTTGAGCCTTGCAATCGCACCGTACTGCCAGTGTATCGGGCTTACGTCTGAAAGCGTGCCCTCAAGGGCGTGGTGCCTGCACATAAGGGCCTCGAAGCACAGCGAAAGCCTATCCTCTAATATCTGCCAGAACTTCTCCATATTGCCTTCCGCAATGATTCCTATCTGCGGCAGGTTAAGGCTTACAACTCCCTGGTTAAATCTGCCCTCAAACTGATAATTACCATCAGAGTCAAGCCACGGAGACAAAAAACTTCTGCATCCCATGCATGAGAACACGTTTCCATTGCAGTTCTCGCGCATTTTCTTCGCCGATATATAATCAGGATAAAGCCTCTTTGCGGAACATTTTACAGCAAGCTTTGTAATGTAGTCATATTTTCCGCCTTTCAGGCAGTTGTTTTCATCGAGCACGTATATAAGCTTCGGAAATGCAGGCGTAACATAAACGCCTTTTTCATTTTTAATTCCTTCCAGGCGCTGCCTTAATATCTCCTCGATAATGACTGCATTTTCCTCAATATACTCATCCTCGTCGTCAAGGAACATGAACAATGTCACAAACGGCGACTGTCCGTTCGTCGTCATAAGCGTGTTTATCTGGTACTGTATCGTCTGCACTCCTGAACGCAGCTCGTCGTTAAGCCTGTCCTGAACTAACTGCTCGATAATATACGGGTCCATTTTTCCGCCGTACTGCTCATTATATTTTTCTTCATATTTTTGTCTGCTGGCCCTTAAATATTTGCCAAGATGCCTTATGTCAACAGACTGTCCGCCGTACTGGCTGCTAGCAACGGCGCTTATTATCTGCGTCATTACCGTACAGGCAACCTGAAAGCTCTTAGGGCTCTCAATCAGCTTTCCGTTCATAACAGTGCCGTTTTCAAACATATCTTTTATGTTAATCAGACAACAGTTAAATATTGTCTGTACAAAATAATCCATATCGTGAAAATGAATCGCGCCCTCCTCGTGGGCTTTTACAATGTGCTCCGGGAGCAACAGCCTCTTTGTCAGGTCCTTTGAAACCTCGCCTGCGATAAGATCCCTCTGTGTGGACGCAATGTATGCGTTTTTATTGGAGTTTTCCTCCATAACATCTTTATTTCTGTTCTGTATAAGGCTCATAATCGAATCATCGGTCGTATTGGCCTTTCTGACAAGCTCTCTTGTATAACGGTATATAATATACGTTTTGGCAAGTACAAATTTTCCCTCGGCCATAATTTTCTGCTCAATCATATCTTGAATGCTCTCTACATGCATCGTATCCCTGCGTAAGCCTTCTATGCTGGCAACGATAGCCTCAATCTTTTCATCCGTAAGCTTTTCATACCGGTCAACCTCTGCATTGGCCTTCTTAATCGCCGTCAATATCTTATTGCGATTATACTCAACAACTCTTCCATCTCTTTTAATGACCTTCATTCCTGACACTTTCCTTTCTAAACGAATACACATTATATGCAGTACTTCACAAATATTTATACCGCCTTCTCTGCGGCGACAGTTCACATTATAGCACCCTTTTTTGCATTTGTCCATATATATTGATGTGCATTTTTCGTGCAACACTATATATAGTGTGTCTCTGAAAAGCGTGATTTTACTAAGAACCACATTTGTAGTCTGAATTTTATGCTGCCATATTTTATCATATATTAATAATTATTTAACCTGGCGTTCGAATATATAATCTACGGAACTTACAAATACCTATCAGATTTAAAAATACTATCTGAACACGGCAGCGCTTACGTTCACACGGTGAACTTTTAGTACTGTTACGTGTGAAGGTCATTTCCATCTCCAAACGGCAGCACATTCCCTGAAAATCTGATTATATCATTTATTTCGTCATCTGGAATATGCGTATACTCTGAAAGCTCACGAACGCTTGCAACCCGTCCAAGCTCCTTTGACAGATAAGTCGCCGCATCCTTTACAAGCTGCGCTTTGCCAATTACAACCTGAAGTTCGCCCTCCCTTCCTATTTCAGAATTAATATGGTCAATGATTCCATTTCTTATAGAATCCCTTATATATGCGTCAAATGAACGAAAACTCTTCAGCATAGAGCAGTCGGAGCCGGACATTATATTCTTAACGGCAAGTAAAAGCGCCAGGTTCCCCTCCTGTATAAGTTCGTCGCCCGCAACGCCCCTGCCTGAATATTTGGAGGAAAAATGAATGACAACCGGCAAATACGCATTAATTATTGATTCCGCCGTTTCATCATCACTGCCTCCCGATACGGTCCGCTCATAAATCTTTTTTAAGTCCGAATCGGCCGCGGCCATTTCCTTCACTGTCTTCCTGTAATGCTTTGTCCTGGGCGAATCTAAAACGGTCTTATCAGACAGTGCGCCCAAAGCAGCCGCGTCGTTTTTGTTCGCCGCTTCCGCGGCGCCGTCATCCTCCGCCGCATCATTTTCAGTCACTGTCGTATATCCTATAACCTTAATATGTCCCTTACACAGATAATCATACACGGCGTCCTTTTGTTTTTCATTAAGCGAAAGTTCCTCAAAGAACCCATCCACCTCTTCAATAGTAATAGAATTGCCGTTAACCCTTGCCATATCAACAAGATCGTAAAGCATTTCCATAAATTTTTTCTCATCCTGCATAAAAACACCTCCAAGAATTACTTATTTATTGCCTGCGTCTTATATCCCGCCAATCTGCTAAATAAAGTACGATACTCACAAAATTATTTGCTTTACAGGATATATGCATGACTACGTATTGTACTTTTAGAGTAAAAACAAAGAATGTCGCTTGCGACATTCTCCGCGCCGAGCGCGTGTTGTAAATGCAACTAACTACATATCGCGCGAGTGCGCATCCTTAGCAGAGCGCTTTTTATATAATAGGAAATTGCAAAGCAGTTTCCTAATTATATAAAAAATGACTGCCATATTCGCCTGAAACACGAACATAACACAACATAGCAAAGTGCTGGCATGTGTTTCATTGAATATAGCAATCACTTTATCAAATCGCATATTTAACTGCGAAATATCAGGGAAATGCTAATGAAAGCGTTTCCTTACTATTAATTGTTAATAAGCTTGTCCTCTCCGTTCCAGCTGTAAAGCTTACGAATCTCCTCTCCAACCTTCTCAGCCGGATGCTCAGAAGCAAGCTTTCTCATTGCCGTGAAATGAGCCTTTCCGCCTGCGGCAGACATATCAAGAAGGAAGTCTTTTGCAAATGTACCGTCCTGAATGTCCTTGAGAATCTTCTTCATTGTCTTCTTGGTCTCGTCCGTTATAATCTTTGGTCCGGTTATGTAGTCGCCGTACTCTGCCGTATTGGAAATTGAATATCTCATTCCTGCAAATCCACTCTGATAGATAAGGTCTACAATAAGCTTCATCTCATGTATACATTCAAAATATGCATTCCTTGGGTCATATCCGGCCTCAACAAGCGTCTCAAAACCTGCCTGCATAAGTGCGCACACACCGCCGCAGAGAACCGCCTGCTCGCCAAAGAGGTCTGTCTCCGTCTCCGTTCTGAATGTCGTCTCAAGGACTCCTGCCCTTGCACCGCCGATTGCAAGCGCATATGCAAGCGACTTCTCAAGCGCTTTTCCTGTAGCGTCCTGATGTACCGCAACAAGACAAGGAACTCCCTTACCTGCCTGATATTCGCTTCTTACCGTATGTCCCGGTCCCTTAGGGGCTATCATTGTAACGTCAACGTCTTTCGGAGGTACTATCTGTCCGAAATGAATATTGAATCCATGAGCAAACATGAGCATGTTTCCTGCCTCAAGATTAGGCGCAATGTCTTTCTTATATAAATCTGCCTGCAGCTCATCATTAATGAGAATCATGATAATGTCTGCCTTCTTTGCCGCCTCCGCAGCCGTATATACTTTAAATCCCTGCTCCTCGGCCCTTTTCCATGACTTTGAGCCTTCATACAGACCGATAATGACATCACAGCCTGACTCTTTTGCATTAAGCGCATGGGCATGTCCCTGACTGCCGTAGCCGATTACCGCAATTGTCTTTCCCTCCAGTAATGAAAGGTTACAATCTTCCTGATAATAAATTTTTGCCATTGTAAAAATCCTCCTAACAATTAATAAAATATATTTAGTCGTCTACCGAAGCAAAACCTCTTGTCAATCCAGATATTCCTGTTCGAACAAGTTCGTTAATCTCGAAGCCGTCTAATTCAAGCTGCTTAATAAATGCATCTGTTTTATTAGTCGCGCCAGTCATCTCAAGCATCATTGCGCGCAGTGATATATCGACAACATTGGCCCTGAAAATGTCTGCGATGGTTTTAAGCCTCGTCCTGTCCTCCGGACCTGCAACAACCTTTACAAGAACAAGCTCCCTGCAGACCGACAAATCACGCTCAAGCTCAACTATCTCTATAACATCCTCAAGCTTTGCAAGCTGCTTTGTAATCTGGTCAAGAACATTCTCCTCACCGGTAACAGCCACCGTCATCCTTGATATAAGAGGGTTCTCGGTCTCACCAACCGTAAGGCTGTCTATGTTGTAACCCCTGCGGCTGAACAACCCCGCAACACGGCTGAGCACACCCGCGGTATTGTCAACAAGAATCGATAGCACCATCCTTCTGTTATTGTCTTTGTTCATATGCATACCAACCTTCTGAATTAATCCAATGATACCAGATCCAAAAGCCTGATTCCGCCTATGCTTTACTTCGGCGGCAATTATCCTTTCATCCCTGATATTATTGTATTAAATCGTATCACTACGTTACAGCTTTGTCAACTATAACATTCAAAAACAGGCTGACGCCGGACAAGTCCGGCGCAGCCTGTTTTCTAAGAATTCATATGAAAAACCAAATGATTATCCGTTTTTATTTGTTATCCTTTAATACCTGAATAACCCTGTGGAATGCATCTTTTGCATTATAATCAGCTGTGAAGAGACCCGAATGTGTTCCATACACTGTATAGTCATAATGACGTTCTTCCTCAGGCTTAGTAGCCTCACTTTCCAAATCAGGACGGTCTGTGAGAGCCCATATACTTACGTTAGTAAGCGTACCCGGATTGCTCTTTGCAAATTCACAGTATACCTTAAACATATCCTCGCACTTCTTTGCATGTGCCTCAATATCCGCATCTGTCACAGGTGTTGTTTTATCAGCAGAATGCTCTTGGCTGAGACGGATGCAAAGTTCGTTGATACCAACTTTTACGCCAAGCTTTGAAAATGTCTCCATTGCTTTCTTAACGTCGCTTGGATTTGGCCAATATGTTAAAACGTATCCTTCCATACCCATGCAGTCAAGCAGCTTGTTGTTCTCATCTGCGTTGAGGTACTTAATAAGCTCAACAATACGCGGTGTCTTAGGATTATCCTTATCATTCTGGAAACAGTTAAAGTCATTGTAGAAAAGCTGTATGTCTTTACCTGTCTTAGCTACTGCTGCCTTTGCATACTCGAATGCAAGCTTAATGTACTCTCCGCCTAAAATCTTGTAGAAGTTTCCTGTTTTGTGAAGGAAGAGTCCCGTTGTCTCGTCAGCAACAGCATCCTTGCTTGAATCAATCGCCTCGTTCACTACATCCCATGCGATTACCATGTCAGGGAACTCTGTGTTAAAGTGCGTGATAACCTGCTCGGCATAGCTCTGCATACGAGCCTTAAGGGTCTCAGCGTCAACAAGCTTTGACTCTTTCTCTTCATCTGCCGGAACTTCATATCCCTGATAGAAGAATGCTTCCGCCATACTCTGCTCCCAGAACAGAACGTGTCCACGAACCTGTAATCCGTTGTCTTTCGCCCATTTTACCATCTCATCAGCACGGTCAAACTGGCATTTTACAACGCCTTCGCCTTCTTCAGCTACTGCTGAAGCAGAAGCTCCAACATCTATTAATGAGTATCCCTTCATCTCATTCTCAAATGAAACGATGTCAAACTGCTGTGCAGCAAGAGCGGTAAAGCTCTTATCGCTTATCTTGTCATAATTGATAACCGTTCCAACCTTAAAAGCATCCACATTCTCTTTGAGTGACTCTTCAGGAAGAATGAACGGTGTAGGCGTAGGCCTTGGAGTATTCGTAGGTTTTACCGTAGGCTCGGTTGTAGGAGCTACCGTAGGTGTAGCCGCCTGTGTAGGCGCTGCCGTAGGTGTAACCGCCGGTGTAGGAACCGGTGTAGGTGCAACAGAAGCCTTAATAACTGTAATCTTACATGTAGCTTTTACTTTTGCGTTAGTCTTTGATGTTGCGGTAATGGTTGTCTTTCCAACCTTAAGAGCTTTTACAACACCCTTTTTGCTGACAGATGCAACCTTTTTCTTGCTTGAAGTCCATTTTACATTCTTCTTTGCCTTGGAAGGCTTTACCTTCTTAACCTTTAATGTAAACTTCTTTCCCACTTCAAGTTTCTTTGATTTTGCATTCAGCGTGATTTTCTTTGCTTTAGGAGCTGCCTGTGCAACAGGTGATACAGATGCCACGCTAAGAAGCATTGCGGCAGATAAAACTACTGCCAATGATTTTTTTAATGTCTTTCTCATTTCATTCTGCATAATAAAGTAATATATTATTACGCAATCTCCTTTCTATAAAATATTTTCCATGTTATTTTAGCAGAGAATATCAAAAAGTACAACCCAAAATGATGAAATATAACAAATTTTTTTGATTTATTGATATTCCACCGCATTAATAACATAATTGATTACAGCATTTATTCTAATAGACGGTTGTGTCTTTTCTTTGTCATGGAAATAAGAATTTTGATTTTTTCTACTTTGAGGTATTCTTCGGAGAATACGTTAGAGACAATAATTCAAAACGAATTATCTCAAAAAGTGTTTTTCATTTATAAATAGGACGTATTATCTTATAAACATAAACAAAAGGTACAATGAAAAAACCACCTGCAAGGTGGTTTTTTAGCTGGGCTACTAGGATTCGAACCTAGAGATGCTGGAGTCAGAGTCCAGTGCCTTACCGTTTGGCGATAGCCCATCAATAC